>JANYKP010000342.1 GCA_025358195.1 Cyclobacteriaceae bacterium | reverse complement strand
CTTTTTTGCGAATCTCGGAATCCTGGCTGCCAAAAATGAAGCCCCAACCAGGCGCACTCCATGCGTTATCCATTCCCAGAAGACTTGGACTGGGCAAAAATCCCGGAAGGATAGTCCCCGAAGTGACCGCGTACGTTGCCGTGATACTTCGCATTGACATCAGCAGTCGAAGAAATCCCTTTACCGCATAATTATTTGGAGGCACCTTTACAGTGTCAGGCTTTGTTTTTGCTTTTTCCAGCGGTGTAGGTGGACGCTTCGGTGTGTTGATGTCTTTGAGGTAGCCGATTTTGTTGTAGAGCTTCACAAGATCAATCCTTCCGTTCAAACCCTGATCTTGCGAGTTCTGTATGATGTTGCCCAGTCGCAAGCTGTCTATCCGCTCAACGGGGCCCGCTCTCCAGGAGTAGGAAACATTGTGGCGATATTCTGTTCCTAACCAGTTTGTCAATGGTATTTTATCAAATGGGACGGTGTAATTGACAGTAATTGTTTGTTCAAAATTTTTCTTACGACCCAAACCTTTTAAATTATTGATAACCGAGTCGCGGTATTCTTCCGGGCTTATGTAACGTTTTAGAATTGGCGAGTATCCCCCAATCACGTCAACATCAGGCTCGTCAATGATGGCATTAACCCGCGAACTGTAGTCGAGGGTGAGTGTCTTAGCGAGGGCCCATCGTGCGGTGTAAAACCGGTTAAAAAGAAAATATTTTTGAATATTGGATTGAGGGGTTGCTGCATTAGTCCCAACGGAATTCCGATATACAATCTTATTGAATGAACGGTCGAGTTCACCCCGGATCGATACACTTGTAGGGAGCGGATTGAAATTAAAATCCTTAATAAGCTGGAGCCAGGGTGTTTTCCACGTCGCCTCTTTAAATGGTTCAAAGCCTTTGAACTTTGGATTGAATTGCCACGCGACACCGCCCTTGACATTTCGTTGGGTGTTTTCCAGCAGGTTAAAGTTGGTGCGGGTGGCTTCACTGTAGGCATAGGTAAATGAGAAATTCTCAACATCATACAAATTGCTGCGGGCATCCGGTTTCACTTTTATTTTTCGAACGTTTGTAAAATTTAAACTTCGCCGGATAGAATTATCCTGGATAACCTTTCGGTAGGCCTCGCGTTCAGCATCGGAATTAAAGGATTGGTCCATCGCTGCCAGCCGCAAGTCCGGATTGGCCGGATCGAAATTGGGATTGACCGTCGTTTTCTCATAGCTGATGAACATCGGAATTTTCAAGCCTGTGTTGCGAGGCAGAAGCTTGTCTACGGCGATGTTGGCGGAGATATCAAATACTGTGGTTTCCCCCCGGGCACGTTCTGAAATTTTTGATTGGACACCGCCATAGCCATAGGTGATTCGCTTGAAGGATGTGGTCAGGTTGCCGAGGTCCGCCAGTTTGGTATTCAGTACGGCGTTGGCAGCCCAGCCTGCCGTCCGATCAAAGTCCGTGAGTCGCATTTCATCAGCCCAAATACACACACTTAATGCTTTCCCATCATCTCTTGGATTTCTCACACCAATCATCATCAACTTCACCTGGCTTAAATCGGGCCTGCCAAAAATCCGAATCCCCTGACGACCATCTACCAACTTGGGTCCGGCTCGCGGATATAACTCCCCAAGCGAAAAACTTTCACGGTCACGCGCTGCCTTCAGCGCATAGAGTGCATTCAGATCGAGATCAATTTCATTTTCCTGAGGCCAAACGACGTCAACATTCGGGTTCTTTCCATTCGGCGTGATTTTCAGCGGGAGTTCTATTTCATAATAGTTCTGATCAAAATCGGTACCCAGTCTGAGAAAGCCAACGAGCTGATCGTCTTTCAGATTATTTCCGTGGGCCGATAAAAACATTTTAATACGGCCATAGTTGAAAAAATCAAATCCCACATTTTTATAAATGGAGCGGCCGTCTCCGTCCGCGAGATTCGCTACACACATCTGTACAGACTGCTCATTCAGTCTTCGCTGAATAGTGGAAGTGACATCACGGTCGCGGGCAAGCGGCGGCACATAGGATGGCTTCTCCGCGTTCCCCAGTCCATTTTCTTCCACGTTCACAACAGATACTGAAAAGTTATCAAGGTTTGGTTCGAGTTGTTCGCTTAATTGAGATTGGGCCAGGTTAGCCGTGAAGCGTCTCCAGCGATTCCCAACGGCACGGAAGTTGGCAAATCGCAACACAACAGGCTGCGTGAAGCCAGTCAGTACCATTCGGGCATAACGGATGGATTTAAAGCCATTAATGCCTCCCACTTTTTCTTCAAACTGCCGGATCGGAATCCTCACCAGGTACCAGGTAACATCCGCTTTTCCATCCGGTGTAATTTTATCTACAATGTATTTTTTTCCAACCTCCAATTGACCCGGTTTGAGATCCAAATTAAAAACATAATATTCCTCGAGTTCGCTAAGCGTGTTATCCTGATTGAGATCTTCATTTTCAGGAATATTGGAGCCGGATTGTGCAAACGGCTCAGTGCCGGTGATAATCGGAGAATTGTTTTCCATATTATTGATATTCTTGTAACGCTCCAGAAGTTTTGCGTTAACAGCATCCTGGTCAGGTCCTAAAAAATATTTAAAATCATCAGCCGAGGGGTCTTTTTCAACAATCGCACGTGCAGGTCCATTTACCTGATCCAAAAAAGATTTGAATTTCACAGCCTCCCGCACGTTACCGATGCCGTCAAGGCCAACATCCTGATTGGCGCGCGAGGTGGCATCGGTGTTGAAAGCATTGTTGAGATACTGTTGATTGGTAACATAGCCCCAGGTTGTTTCGGTTGTCGTTGGCGGAGCAACATTACCATCGGTAGGAAGACCATTTTCAAACGCGTGCCTCCCATCTCGCATCAGGTCTTCAGAAATACTACCCAGGTGAAAGATTAACTTTCCGCCGGTGGTGTTTGGTTTGGCAAGCCCTTCTCCATGTCCATCATTGATCACACCCTTGGTGTTGTTGATGAATGGGTCCATAAGCCAGAATTCAACGTACTCCACATTGGCTTTGTCAAAGTCTACTTCTGTGCGGATGGCGGTTGTGATGCCGGCCCAGTTGCTGGCGGGATTTTTAAGTGTACCGTCCGTGTTGAGATCTGGATTGAAATTGTAAGGACCGCGCTCGGAAGGATAGTAGGCCACATCAAAGATTTGTTCATAGAAATTTCCTACATAGGGATCCCTGAAGGGAAAAATTTCCTGAGGCAGTACGGGCCGCACATAATGATTTTCCAAATCTTGCTCGGTAATGTTGTTGGGCTTGAAGCGGCTAGTCGTTCGATAAAACAAATTATCAATTTGATACCAGGCAAGTTTTGCGCGCCTATATCCGGCTTTTAGATCATTAGACACGCCGCCACTCAGATCAAAGCGCGGATCATTGGGTGGTGCAGCCGCAAGTTTCCATCCAACCGGGTTTAATAAACTGTATGGTGTTGCCGTATTTTCAAAGTCATCGATAAAAGAGGTCCCGTCTCCTTTTATAATGTTGGAGGTACCGGGCAAGAGTTGGGCGTATTCCGCATTCAAGGTAAATGAAGAAGTCTCTTTGGTTTGCAGGAAAGGTAGTGCATCCACAATTTTGGTCAGCAGCCGTGAGTTTTTCTTCATGTTCAAGTCGACGCCAAACTGAATGTTTCGCGCAGGCTCCGTGCCGATCAGATTTCGGGTAATAAGGGGCCGTTCGTTGTAGTACAAAAAGGTTCCACCAAGATTCACATCGTCATTGAGTTTGTAGTCAAAACGGGTTCCCAATAAAGACCTTGTTTGAAATGCAAAGGGATCTTGTTGTTCATAGGTGATACTGATATTTTTGCCTGAACTCAAAATACCTTCATTGAGTATGGTAACTTTTCCGAACGTATAGTCGACGGTATAATCCTTTCCTTCGAGCAAGGGAGTCCCACCGGCAAAGACTTTGACGGATCCCAGCGAGATATTGAAGCCCTGAATAATGATATCTTTTCCAGCTCCAGCCTTAAACGACCCGACGATGTAAAATTTATTTTTTGTAGCCACAAGTTCGGCCTCTGCTTTCGTGGTGTGATAAAGTGTGTCGTACAAATATTTTTGTCGTAGAAACTGCCGGGTGTTTGCATTTGTTTCTTTTTTAAAGAGAAGGCTATCCAATCCCTTACTGAAGGGTTCCAGAAAGGGGAAAATGATCAGCCCCGTCTCTGAGTTGATGGTAATTTTTTCCACGTAGTCAAAATTTCCGTCCGGCTGCGGGTCGTTGTAGGGATTAAGACGATCGAGGCCCAACGCCTGAATCAATTGAACGGTTCGTGAATAATCACCGTCCTGGAGCTGGGGGTTGTCGATACCGGTTCGGTCGTCGCGGTAGATAATCCGTAGCTGAAATCCTTCGCGCTGGAGTTGGGCGACACTGAGATTGTAAATGTTCTTCATCATCAGATTCCAGGTGGGCAGGATCTTACCAAAATTGTCTTTCACAGCAATCTTACGGGGGCGTAACATTTTTAGGAAGACCACGTCCTTTTCACCGCGATTTGAATAATCTTCCGAAAGCTCCCCTACTTTATGCGGAACGCCATTGTAGGTGTACTCATACGCCACCGCTACGGCCTCGTCATTCTGAAGTTTGCGCTGAAGGGTGATGTAGCCAAGTTCCTTGTGGTAGGTAAATTCAGTAGGGGCCAGTTTACGGGCGCTGGTTATTTTTTCAAAATCAGTTCCATTAACGTAAGACCCCTGCGCGTATAAATTTTCAAGTTGCTTGTTAATATTGTCTGAGCTTTTGTCGTTGATGCCAAGCAGTCGTGAAAACAGATCGTTGTTGCTGTTGTCGGTAGCCGAACCATCCGGACGATTACTAACATAAAGACTTTTTCGATACGCTTTATTGGTCTCACCCAAATCCATAAATCCGATCACATCACGAAGTGTCTGTGTATCATTCGACCGGTTAAGTATGTAGACCTCCACACGGGTGACGTTAACACCGGAGGTGATTTGAGGAAGTGTACTGAGCCAATTTTGGAAATTGTCGCGAAAGAACTGGCCGAGAAAAAAATGCCGGTTCTCATCGTAGTTGGAGGCCACAATTTCAAACGGCCTTCCTTGCGCGGCTCCATTGGTGCTTCCCGCAATATTAATGCTAGACTGTTTGCCGCGCTGCGTAGTAGCAATGGAAGTAACAAAGAGCTTTCCAAACTGCAGCTGTGCCTTTAACCCAAAAAGATTTTGAGCTCCAGTGATCAGACTGTTGTTTAGTGGAAGACTTACGTTTCCGATCTCAAGCTTTTTCAGAATGTCCTCCTTGAAGCCGGTGTATTCAACTTTCATCTGGTTTTGAAAGTCGAAGGAGTTGTTGTTGTCAAAGTTGGTGGTAACCTTCAATTTTTCACCCACCTTACCGGTGACGGCAAGGTTGATTTGTTGATCGAACTCAAACCCCCCGTTGCGCTGTTGCCGGATGGGAATGGACGGGTTCTGGATTTTTTGCCATTGGCCGCCAAAATCAAGTGTCACGAATCCGCGAGGAATCAGCTCCACATAGCTGCCTCCAAAAATACGATCGAGTACAGGGCTCACATACAATTTTGGGAGGAGATTGCGGCTGCTCACCGCACTTTCGCCATCCAGGGCACGACTTCTGTTCTTCCAATAATCTTTAATGATCGACTGATTCTGAAGCTGATTCACTTCATTAAATGTCATGTAAGAAGGAGACCGGAAGTTCATGGTGCCAAGTCGTTCATATATGGAGTACGTACGGCCTGTGTCGGGCAGAATTTCCAGCTTCATCGCCTTCGGATCTTTTAAGAAAAGTGGTGAATGGGTGGTGTAACTTGAAAACGGGTCCCCATACCGGTCCAACGGTAGGAAATTGGGTCTGAACAGGGGCCGGTATTGGATGGAATCCCGGGTGGTATCCTGTCTGATTCGAAATTGTGCGTCAGCGAAAAACGGTACAAGGCACGATATCAATATCATGCCCAGTCCAGGGGTGAACTTCTTTGTCCAGGTTAGGTAATTCAAACGTAATCTATGCGTTTTTCAGTGCCTGCTTGACCAAATCTTCCAAGCTAATGGTATTTCCTGATTTTCTCAGGACGGCATCAATACTTTTCTCTGCCGCAGCCCTGACAATTCCCAGGGTCATTAGTGCTGTTAACGCCTCCTGCCGCATGGTATTGTTTACCATTCCTGTTAAAGTTGAAGGTTCGTCCCCCTGACTTTTTCGAAGTTTATCCTTAAGCTCCAGGATGAGTCGCAGGGCCGTTTTACCACCAATGCCTTTTACTGCCTGGAGCGTGGCCGCATCCTCCCGCAGGATGGCCGATTTCAGTTCGGCAGGAGCCAGCGAAGAAAGGACCATCATGGCTGTGTTAGGCCCCACCCCATTGACAGAAATCAGGTTTAGAAACATGGTCTTTTCAGCATCCGTAGCAAAGGCAAACAGAATGTGCGCATCCTCGCGTACATGGAGGTAGGTGGCGATGCGAATGTCTTCCTTGTCTTTGATTTCTGAAAAGGTGTTGAAAGAAATGGACGCCTGATAGCCAATGCCCCCCACATCAATGACGATGTGGGTAGGCTCTTTATGTACTAGCTTGCCTTTGAGATAGGCGATCATTTTTTATTTTTTTGAAGTGTGCTCTATCTCCTCCTGTATCTGGGCATCGACCACAGCAATGGCCGCCATGTTAACAATCTCTCGAATGGAGCTTCCAAGCTGAAGTATGTGTACGGGCTTCTTCATGCCTAATAAAATGGGACCGATTGTTTCGGCTCCGCCAATTTCCATCAAAAGTTTATAGGCAATGTTGGCAGAGGAGAGGTTGGGGAATATTAATGTGTTGGCACCTTCCTTTGCTAAGGCGCTAAATGGATACAATTCTCTTTGCAATTCAACATTCAGTGCTACGTTGGCCTGGATGTCTCCTTCAATGACCAGGTTCGGATATTTTTCCTTCGCCAATCGCACGGCTTCCCGGGTTTTGTCAGGTATGTCGCCATGGCTTGAACCAAAGTTTGAATAAGAGAGTACAGCTACGCGCGCATCCGCCTCGAAGAATCTTGCTCCACGAACGGTGAGACCGATGATACCCACCAGTTCTTCAGGAGTTGGGTCAACATTGACCGTACAGTCAGCAAAAAAGTACGTGCCTTTCTTGTTGAGTATAATGTACATGCCAGCAACTCGTTTTACACCGGGTCGCATGCCAATGATTTGAAGCGACGGAAGGATTGTTTTGGAGTAATCGCGAGTGAGACCGGAGATGAGGGCGTCGGCTTCACCAAACTCCACCATCATGGCACCAAAAGCATTGCGATCACGTAGGGCCCGCTGGGCATCAGAATAGGTCACTCCTTTGCGCTGCCTTTTCTCATAGTAGGCCCTTGTATATTTTTCATCCCGCACCTTGTCTTCGCGGGGGTCAATGATGGTGCAGGCTCCCAATTCAAGTTTATGTTCCTTTATAAGACGTTCTATTTCGGGACGGTTGCCCAGCAGAATGGGAACACAAATTTCTTCATCTTGCAAGACTTGTGCGGCTTTGAGAATTTTTGGATTGTCGGCTTCAGCAAACACCACACGCTTGGGCGATTTTTTGGCGCGGTCGATCACGTTATTGATGAGCTTTTGATCGATGCCAATTCGTTTCTGCAAAGCCTGGTGATAAGCGCCCCAATCGGTGATTGGTTTCTGCGCCATACCGGAATCCATGGCCGCTTTCGCAACGGCAGGTGCAACCGTGGTAATGAGGCGTATGTCCATCGGCTTCGGTATAAGACATTCCCTCCCAAACTCAATTTTTTCTGTACCGTACGCCATCATGACACTGTCGGGTACGGGTTCTTTTGCTAACGATGATAAGGCCCTCACTGCTGCCAACTTCATCTCTTCATTTATTTCTGTAGCGCGAACATCCAGGGCTCCGCGAAAAATATAAGGGAATCCCAGCACATTGTTTACCTGGTTGGGATGATCGGATCGTCCCGTGGCCATGATCAAATCCTGTCGTGTCTTTTTCGCAAGATCATACGCGATCTCCGGATTTGGATTGGCCAACGGAAAAACAATAGGGTCTTTAGCCATGGCCTGGATGTCTTCAGGTTTTAATATATCAGCCTTGGAAAGGCCCACAAAAACATCCGCGCCTTTCATGGCTTCTTGCAGGGTTTTAAGTTTTCGTGATGTAGCAAATTCAGATTTAATGAGGTCGAGATCAGCGCGGTCAGTTCTTATCACTCCTTTACTATCACACATAATCAAATTTTCCTTTCTCAGCCCGAGAGCAAAATAAAGTTTTGTACAGGAAACGGCCGCCGCCCCGGCACCATTTACTACCATGACAATATTTTCGATCTTCTTACCAATCAGCTCAAGCGCATTGAGTAATGCTGCACTGGAGATAATAGCCGTGCCGTGTTGATCATCGTGCATGATGGGTATATTCATCTTCTCACGTAGTACCTGTTCAATCTTAAAGCATTCCGGCGCCTTGATGTCTTCCAGATTAATGCCGCCAAACGTAGGCTCAAGCGATTTTACAATTTTGATAAATTCATCCGGATCTTCTTCGGCAATCTCAATGTCAAAACTGTCGATGCCGGCATATTTTTTAAAGAGCACTGCTTTCCCCTCCATCACGGGCTTGGAGGCTTCCGGACCAATGTTGCCCAGTCCAAGAACGGCGGTGCCATTTGAAATCACAGCCACCAGGTTTCCTTTTGCCGTGTATTTATAAACATCCTCTTTGTTGGCAAAAATTTCCATGCAGGGCTCTGCCACACCGGGTGAATAGGCAAGCGCTAAATCGAGTTGTGAACTCAGTACTTTAGTGGGTACTACTTCCAGTTTGCCTGGTTGACCCATCATGTGATAGTTGAGGGCGTCTTCTTTTCGGATTTTAATAGCCATGATCGTTTTGGTAGTTGATAGTAATTTAGCCTTTAGTCTTTAGCCTTTAGCTTTTGGCTTTTGGCTTTTAGCTTTTGGTCTTCAGCCTTTAGCTTTTAGCCTCCTAAGTTAATGGATTCATTTTAAAAGCCGATACCAAGGATTAAACCTGCTGGTCGCGCCGCTTTTGAGAATTGCTCGCGTCCGATACACTCGGAGGCGTCAACAAGTCATCGCCTATTTTTTGGCGAGCTGGTCGCTGGTCCGGAACGTGTATAAGATCGTTTCCAATTCACGCATAATTTCTCGTTGGGCTTTGCCTGGAGAGAAGGTAAATCCTTCGATATAATAAAGTTGATGAGAACCTTCATCAACCAGTGCGAAACCCTCAAAGGGGCCACCCATTTGGTATGTATTGGAACGCCACAAGCCTCTCAATTGTACAGCAAAGTGCCCGTTGAAATTTATTGTATCCGCCGTTACCGGAAGAAAGGGAATAGTCGTTTCTGTCAACAGGAATGTTTCGGTCTGGTCGGGATCTTCAAACAAAAATTTATGACAAACGTCATCGCGAAAGCGGATGAGGTTTTCTTTCTTAAAATCATCTTGCGAGACGTAAGGCTTTCGCGCAATGAATATATCTTTATCATCACGTGGATTAATTTGCCGGAGCCACACAAAGTCCGGCCTTTTGTCTGCGATCTTATAACCGAAGGGAATTTTAAGGTTGCATTGATAATCTTTAATCAGCATTTCGCTGATCCCTTTTATCTGACCTGCTTTAAAGAGGGCCTGCGTTAGTCTTTCTCTTTCCTTTTGATTGAAAAAATCTACCAGACGCTCCCGATTCGCCCGGATATTCTTAATCAATGTTTTCTCACTCGTTCCATACAAGTACATTATTTCCTGCCCTTTTGCGAACAGATTTTGCGTCGTGGTGAGAAACTGTGTTGGATTCGCTTTGATTTTTTCAATAGACTCCGGCGTAAAAAGTTTACGTACGATCTGTGACCCCCCGGAGTGTTGATCGAGCGTCATCACAAAGAGCAGGTTGCGACTTTGCTTGAGTACAAAATTGAGCTTGCCTGGATTGATCCACCGAAATTTAAAAATTGATTCATCTCGTGGGAGCCCTGGCATTTCTGCACTGAAGATGGAGTCCAGGGTTTTGCCCAACGGGCCTCTCCATTGAAGAGAGTCCATGATCACATAGATGCTGCCAGTTATGCCGGTGGCCGCAGGAAGATTTTGATTATCGGATGAACAGCTAATCAGCCAGAAGAGGACGGCTAAGGCCGCGAAAAGTTTCATGAGCTTTTAATAATAGAATCTTAAAGTAATCAAATCGTCACAACTTTTGTGATCCTGTTTTTCTGGGAAGTACACATACGTCCAAATTCATTGACCGGAATGAACTTATTTTTCAGGATTTAATACGGCCTGAAAGTAATTGTTCATATTAAAATATTTCTTCGCGGCATCCTGCAAGTCTTTCGGCGTAATTTGTTTTAACCGGGTCTCCAGTGTGAGGATACCGGCCGAAGCGGTTCCGAGTTCACCACTCCGCTGGAGGCGATTTGCCCAGAAATTGTTGTCTTTCAAATCTTCCTGATACTGTTTGAGAAAAGCTTCCTTCACTTTATTCAGGTCCGCTTCTAATGGACCTTTGTCTTTTATCTTCTCGATTTCACCAAAGGTTGCTTTGATTAGTTTATCGACGTTCTCGGGCCCGCAAGGCAAGGACACATTGATGGAATAGCTGTTGTAAGGGTTCTTGCTCAGTCCGCCACTCATACCGCCTCCATAAATGCCACTCAGTTCTTCCCGCAACGTTTCAATCAGCTTGATGTTCATCAATTCAATCAATGCCTGCAACTTCAGTTGTTCCTCGTCGGAGAAGGGAGTTTCGCCTGTGAATGCGATGGAAATGAAACTTTTTGGCTCATGGCCTTTTCTTATTTCTTTCTTCACAACACCGGTCACCGGCCGTATTCCAAGATCTTTAAATGTGGGGGAGGGTGTCGTTGAAGACGGTAATGTTGCAAGATAGGTGGCAATCAACGGCTTGAGCTTCGCCAGATCAAAACTTCCGACCATATAAAAGGTCCAGCCGCGTGCATTCGCAAAACGCTCCTTATAAATATCCAGGGCGCGGTCCATATTAATTTTTTCAAAATCGACGGTGCGTGGAAACCGCGGCGCCCGTGGATGATTTGCATACATCATTCGTTGAGATGAATCCTGAAAGACCGTGCGTGGGTCACTCATCATATTTTGCACCATGCCTTGCTGCTTGGTTACAAACGACTTAAAAAGTTCTTCGTCTTTGCGAGGCGCCGTGAAATACAAGTGTACCAGTTGTAACATAGACTCCACATCGTTAGTCCCCGATTGTCCACTGACACCCTCTGAAAGTAACGTTAAGCGGGGCGAGGCGCTCACCGTTTTGCCGGCCAGTACTTTACGCAATTCGGTCGGTGAAAAATTTCCTACTCCCATTTGCTGGACGATAGAGGTGGCATATTGCGCATTGTACAGATCTTTTACATCGTATAAAGATTGCCCACCAAATCTGAAACCGGTCAACACGATCTGGTCATTCTTGAAATCAGTGGGTTTCACAATCACTTTTACGCCGTTAGACAATGTCAGCTCGGACAAACCCAGTTCCGCATTTTTCTTGTCGAATAAAATTCGACCTCCTTCCGGAAGTGTGGTCATCAGATTGGCAGCAACGGCTTTTTCCTCATAGGCTGTTACCGGCAATTTTTCTGCATCGGTCACCAGAGTCAATAATTCGATGTTGGTTGGAATCGTAAAGTCAGCCTTTTCAGGTCCCTGGAAGACGACCAATTTTTTTTCTGCCGACGAGGGAATGTTTTTAGTGGTGAACTCATTAATCTCCTGCAGTGTGATGCCATCCAGGAACTGCTTATGATAATTATACTCATGCTCGATGCCTGGAATGGGTTCGTCGTTCAGGAAGTTGCGAATGTATTCCTCCGCATAACCATCTGACTCGGTCTTATCACGTTCGTTGTAGGCCCGCTCCATGCTTCGCATGAATGATTTCTTCGTGCGGTCAAGTTCAGGCGCTGTAAAGCCAAATTTTCGGGCGCGTTCGTTTTCCTGTATCACCGCGTTGATGGCAGGTGCCACTCCAGCTTTTCCGATCAAGGCAATTCCAAAGTACGATTCATAACCGTGGACAAATTCACCGCGATCGCTGCCGCCAAAGATAAAGGGGGGTTGAGCTTTTTGAGTCAGCTCCTGCATGCGTTGACCCAGCATCTGGCTGGTGAGGTTCTTAATTATGCTTTGCCGGTAATCTCCCAGGGTTGTCTGTACTTTTGTTTTTTGTGTGGCATAGAAAATCTGCAAGATATGGTTGGTTGCCTCAGCATCTGTTACCACCAGTCCCTCGGAGGTCTGGCGTGATGGCACGTCGGCATAGGTGCGTTGCTTTTCCTTAGCAGGTCCTTTTAGTTTTTCAAAATGTTTTTTGATCAAGGCCTCGGCCGTTGCCGGGTCAATATCACCCACAACAAAAACGGCCATAAGGTCCGGCCGGTACCAATCTTTGTAAAAGCGTTTGATGGTTTCCGGTTGGAAGGTCTTCAGGATTTCCGATTTACCAATCGGTAGGCGAAGGGCATATTTTGATCCTTGCAAAATTAATGGGAGCGTTTTTTTGCTCATGCGTTCTTGTGCTCCCTTACCCAGCCGGTCCTCTTCGAGAACCACACCACGTTCCTTGTCTATTTCAAACGGTTCAAATGCGACTGTACTCGCCCAATCTTCGAGCACTAAAAACCCCTGATCCAGGTTCTCCGGTTTATCCACCGGGATAGGAAGAATATAGACAGTCTCATCAAATCCCGTATAAGCGTTCAGGTCTGCACCGAATTTTACGCCGATGGATTGTAAAAAGGAGACCAGGTCGTTCTTCTTGAAATGTTGTGAGCCATTGAAAGCCATGTGTTCGGTAAAATGAGCAAGACCTTGCTGGTCATCGTCTTCCAGGATGGAGCCGGCCTTGATAGCCAGCCGTAGCTCGACTTTCTTTTCTGGCCTGGCATTTTTCCGGATGTAGTAGGTGAGGCCGTTGGACAATTTGCCCACCTTAATTTCAGGCGCTATGGGAAGTTTTTCTGTGAGGTTATTTTGCGCAAGGGAGATATTCGCGACAAACAGTAAAATGATTAGGCGAACCAATAAATATGTTTTTCGCATCGCGGTTTTATTTAATTGTTTATGATCTGGAAATAATAAACCCTATTACGTGGATGGAAATTATTTAACAACCCCACTCTTTTCTAATAACCTTCAGCATGTCCGGATGAACGCCGCACCCTGCAATCAATTCTCCACCAAAGAGGAAGTTGTTTCCGCCGCTGAAGTCAGTGACAGTTCCTCCCGCCTGCTGAACCAGGAAAGCGCCCGCGGCTACATCCCATGGGTTGAGGTTGTATTCAAAAAAACCTTCAAATCGACCACAGGCAACATAGGCCAAATCGGTAGCCGCACTGCCCAATCTGCGTACACCATGTGATTGTCGTAAGAAGGTACTGATGATTTCCAGGTACGCGTTCATCTTATCAAATTCATAATAAGGGAAGCCCGTAGCCAACAAACTTTCATGCAGGGAGCGTATTGGCGATACACGGATCTCTTTGCTGTTGCAAAAAGCGGGACCTCCCTCCACGGTATGAAACATTTCTTTCTTGTTGACTTCATAAATAATGCCGAGTACCATCTTATCCTGTAAGGCAAGCCCGATGCTGATGGCAAAGAGCGGCAATCCGTGGGTAAAATTAGTAGTGCCATCCAGCGGATCGATAATCCAGCGGTATCCATTGGTGCCTTCAATGGCTGTGCCTTCTTCGGCTATGAAGCCTGAACCTGGAAGTATTTTGGAAAGGGCGCTAACCAATTTCTTCTCCGACTCTTTATCAACGTACGAAACCAGATTATTGAAGCCTTCTTTTTGCTCAATGCGTGAGCGGTCAAATCGGGATCCTTCGCGGTCAATAAAATCCCCCACCTCACGGCAGACATTTATCACATTTTCTTCAATGACAGAAAGATCGATCATCATTTGGTCGTTTGACTTTTAACAAACGTAAAAAGAAGAATTAACGTTGAGAGCCAGGCCGCCGTACGCACCACGAATTCGCCGCGCGCAAGATACGTAACATCCTCCATGATCGATTTACCAGAATACAAATTCATCATGGTCTCGTGTCCAATCGATTGGCCGTGTAAAAAATAGGAATAGGCCACCGGCCCTGCAAGGAAAACGACCGCCAATAAAATCCAATGCCATTGAAAGGGCTTTTCCGAAAGGAGCGCAAGGTAGATGAGCCAATTGGTCATTAATATCCATAAGGAAGCGCCCAGGTAGCCCGTATGGATATTCCATCGCATCCAATCCGGTTGAAGCCTGAGCGCATCAGCGAGAAAGACACTCTTATCTGGCCTGACCTTTAGTAATAGGTATTCGAGTGCGAGCCACAATAGAACAATTATTATTTTCCCAACCCGGCTGCCCAAAACCTGTCTCACCCACACATGGCCGATAAACGGCAAGGTGAAAAGTATACCGTACACCATCGACGGCACGGTGTACGAAAAATCGAATTGGCGTGCTGCTAAAAAGGAAATGACCTGTGCAAGCAGTACCCATTCCATTTTTTCCCACACGGTGCTTGTTGTGCTGGCCCGATCGGTTAGTGCAAACAAAGGCGACAGTGCAAAAAAAATAAAAATAGGAAAAGAAGTCATCAGCCATCCACCGGTCAACAGCAAGGTGGCTGCAATGAGGAGTGCGACGGGCGAAAGATTACGCTCGCTTGCCATCGATCACAAGTACAATTTCACCCTTCACTTCTTTTTTCTTAAAGTGATTGATTACATCCTCCAGGGAACCGGTAAAGGTTTCTTCGTGTAATTTTGTCAGCTCACGCGAGACGGACACGCGTCGGTCATTGCCAAAGTACTCAATCATTTGTTCCAACGTTTTTAGCAGCCGGTGAGGAGACTCGTAGACGATAATGGTTCGATCTTCTTCAGCAAGTTTTTTCAATAAGGTTTGTTTGCCTTTTTTATGAGGAAGAAAACCCTCAAAGACAAATCGATCGGTTGCGAAGCCGGAGTTCACCAACGCCGGTATGAGTGCTGTCGGTCCGGGCAGGCATTCAATGAAAAGTCCTGCTTTCAGGCATTCGCGCACGAGGAGAAACCCCGGATCAGAAATTCCGGGTGTGCCAGCATCGCTTATCAAGGCAAACGTCTCACCTTCTTTCATGCGGGTGATCAATTTTTCAAGAACCTGGTGTTCATTGAAAATGTGGAAGCTTTGAAGGGATTTGTTGATCTCATAATGTTTCATCAGCAACCCGGATGTACGTGTATCTTCGGCCAGCAGCGTGTCGACTTTTTTCAGTGTATCCAGCGCTCGCAACGTTATGTCACCGCGATTGCCAATGGGAGTGGGTACGAGATAAAGAGAGACCTTCTTCTCCACGTCACCGAAGCTTGTCAATGGCTTCTGCCAGTTTCTTGTCGAGGTCCGTCACGATATCCCCTTTGTCGTGGGTGCTCAGTTCAAAGTCAACCGTATTATAAGTATTGGTCCAGGTCGGGTGATGGTTCATTTTCTCCGCCACGATTGCCACCTTGGTCATAAAGCCAAAGGCCTCCGTAAAATCCTTGAACTTAAAGGATTTTTTCAGCTTGTTGTTTTCATTTTTCCAGCTCATACACGTGTGGTTATGTTAAGAAACTTGATCAGGTCTTTCGTTAAAAGGATTGGAATCCATTTCCGTTTATGAATGAATCTCATAAATTTAGTTAAAGGGCCACAATACCTTCAATGACAGACGCTTTTTTATAGACATCAATCACGGATTCGCTGGAGTGCATCATCATTTGGTACGTCAGACTTACGAACTTTCCTTTTTCGGACGATTTTTCGGTAGCCGTAGTGTGGAGCGGGAAAAGCTGTCGAAGGTGTTCTTGCTGATCAGCGGGGACAATAAATTTAAAGGTGTACAGGGATGGCCACGCATAGAACGTATCCAATTTTTCGCGGAACGAGTTTAGCCACGTAGGATCCATAAACGGAATGCCAAAGCGCTGGCATTGAAATCAGAAATTGCAAAAATCGGAATTCCTTGTCGGCACACACGGAATTCCATCGATTGGTTCCTTTAAAAGAACTTATATCGTTTGTCCTCTATTTTAGCGGCATCTTTTAGGGCTTCGCCGATAAAATAGCTGCCGCGGTTGTTTATTGATTGTAGCAATTGGCCCTTGAACATGCCAAAGTCTCCGATCGCTGGTGCAATTGTTTTATTTTGCAGATCAGCCATCACGACACCGTTTTCTCCAATAATTGGTTTGGAGCGTTTGCCATTCTCCAATGAGAAAATCGAGCCGATCACCACCGGATCAAAGCCCACGACCGGCATCGAAGTAGCGTTCATCTTCAAGTCACTGGAAGAATTTACACTGGCGTCTTTACCGAATAATTTGGCGAGCTCTTCAAGTGTTTCGGTTTTTCCCTTAAGTTTCTCGGCGATGTATTTCTTTTGTAACTCATGGACCACCAGCGGCTTGATTTCTTCTTTTACTTTATCGAAAGGTTTATACCCTTTTTCGGTTTCACCGGTCATGACTGCCACAACATAATTATCAGTCAGGTCAACGACGTCTGATACTTTGCCCACGCTGGCATCGCGGAAAAGCCAGGTTACCAACTGACGGGCTTCACTCAGGTCGTTAATCCGGCGTTCGTTGGTAGAAATTTCGTTGGCTTCAAAAACGGAAAGGTTTTCTTTTTTTGCCTTTGCTTTAAAATCGTCAATGCCGGAAAGGTCCGTTGCAAAAGAATCAGCTTTCCGCAGGGTAGCATTCAGTGTTTCATCGCTGGGGGTGATGTTACGTTGGATGATAGCCACAGCATACGATGTGTTATTTTTTACGGCTGTCACATCAATAATATGATAGCCGAAGTCGGTCTCCACGACGTCAGAAAGTAGCCCCGTTCGGTTGGCAGCGAATACGGCATCTTGAAAAGGTTTCACCATTTTGCCGGAGGCGAACCATCCAAGGTCGCCACCGCGTGAGGCTGTTCCATCCGTCCCAAATTCACGAGCTTTCGCAGCGAAATCGGCCCCTCCTTTTATGTCTTTCAGAATCTTTCGAGCCTTTTCTTTAGCTGTTTTTTTTGCTTCTGGCGTAGTGTTGTCCCACTTAATCAAAATATGACTGGCCTTGGCATTAAAGATGGTATCTGTTCCGACCTTTGTGATCTTATAAATTCGGAAGGCTCCGTCTTCCAACACAGGTCCGATCACTTGTGAAGACGTTAAGCTTTCTTTTTGTTGGGCCAATAAAGGTGGTAAGGTGGCAACTGAATATTTAGCGAAGGGATTCTGACCATCCGTATTAGAAGAGGCGAACAGGGAATCTTCTGTCACCGTCTTAAATTCCGTACTGAGTTTCGCCACTTCTTCGCGAATAGCCAGGGAATCTTCCGGCGACGCCACTACGGGGAAGGTTACGTAACTTAAGCTTCGGGTATTCGCGACTTTATATTTCTCTTTATTTTTATTAAAGTACTCCTTTAGATCGGTATCCGATGCTTTCACGAGCGAATCACTCACGGCAAAGAAAGGAACGTACAGATATTTTACTTCCGCTACATCGTT
>JANYKP010000361.1 GCA_025358195.1 Cyclobacteriaceae bacterium | reverse complement strand
TGCCGGACCTACTGGTAAAATTGTGAAGACACTTGAAGAAGGTCTCGCTGCGGTAAACTATTATGCTGATCATGGCTATCAGCAAATTAAGCTGTACAGTTCGATCCCGGTAGATTGGGTAAAACCGCTGGCTGCCGAAGCCCACAAGCGGGGCATGAAAGTTTGTGGACACATTCCTTCGTTCATGACGGCCGAACGTGCGGTGCGTGATGGCTATGATCAGATCATTCATCTAAACATGATCATGCTGAATTTTCTGGGCGACACCATCGATACACGGTCCATGGGTCGCTTCATTAAAGTAGGTGAGCGGGCCAAAAATATTGATGTGAATAGCCCAGAAGTCAAGCGATTCATCCAACTGCTCAAAGAGAAGAGCATCGTGGTCGATCCAACAGCGGCGATCTTTGAAGGAATGTTTGCCAATGAGCCTGGAAAATTGGCGGCTGGGTATGAAACTAATTTGAAAATGTTCCCGGCCGAGTTTCGCAGAAGCCTTTACCGGGGCGGCCTTCCCACCATGAAGGGGCATGAGGCTGACTACAAGAAATCCTTTGACAACATGTTGAAGATGTTGAATCTTTTGTACACCAACAACATCACCTTTGTTCCAGGCACTGACGACTTTCCGGGTTTCGCATTGCAGCGCGAACTTGAATTGTATGCCAAGGCCGGTGTGCCCAATGCGAAGGTGTTGCAAAAGGCCACGTACACATCCGCACAAGTGGCAGGTAAGGAAACTGAATTGGGTTCCATTGAGGCTGGAAAAAAAGCGAACCTGATCCTGGTAGATGGCGATCCCGTAAAAAATATTTCAGATATCCGTAAAGTGGAACTTACGATCAAAAACGGGAACCTTTACGATACAAAGGCGCTGTACCAGTCGTATGGGTTTGGATTTTGGAAATAACCAATTGCCACGGCCTTAAGGCCGTGGCAATTCAAGTCCACTCTAAATGGACTTTAGTCCAAACACTCCTCATTGGTTGAAATTCATACTATTCTCAACGAGGTCATTGAAACGGAACCCATGACAGTCTTGTCGTTGAAGAAACTCACGGATTCGTTTTCTTCCTTCAGCCCCAAGACGTATAAAAGCGGCAAATAATGTTCAGGTGTAGGTATGGAAAGTTTCGCAGCCTTACCCAATGTTTCATACCGGATCAACGGCGCGTGATCGTTTTTCACAATCAACGACTTAAATGTTTCATTCATTTCAGTTGCCCAGTCATAACCCGACTCGGGGAGTTTCCAGTTCATAATGCCCAGGTTGTGAACCATGTTCCCACTGCCGATGATCAGTACACCCTTCTTTCGAAGTCCCGCCAGTTCTTTAGCGAGCTCATAATGAAATTGAGGACCTTTTGTGTAGTCAATGCTGAATTGCAGCACAGGAATTTTCGCTTCCGGAAACATTCTTCGCACCACTGACCATGTGCCGTGATCAAGGCCCCACTCATGATCCAGGCCGACCGTGGTCGTATGAATCATCGATGCTGTTTCTTTGGCCAACGCAGGGTTACCCGGCGCAGGATATTGAACATCGAAAAGCGGTTTTGGAAAACCGTAGAAGTCATGGATCGTTTGTGGCTTTTCCATCGCCGTGATGAAGGTGCCTTTGGTAAACCAATGTGCCGAAATGCAAAGTACCACGGAGGGCGGGTTCATCTCCCGGCCCAACTTCTCCCAATACCCGCTGAATTCATTGTCCTCAATGCCATTCATCGGAGAGCCGTGACCGATGAAGAGAAGCGGTGTCTTATTTTCTTGTGAGGAAAGGGTATTGCTTAATTTGTGGAGGTCTTGTAGGGAATTCATGATAAATTAGTCCAAGTCAAGCTAACAGCGCCCTGACCAAAAAAGTTGCGTTCTATGCTGGCCTGCCCCTGTAATTGACAAAGAGGTAGACTTCTATGACGCGAGGGGGTTTTTGCGTTTTGGGAACAGGAAAATTCAACATGAATATCAAACGCCAAACGCCAAATTTCAAATAACAAAGTAGCTTTTACATTTGATCCCGATATCTCAAAATGTCTTCGACTTTGGGTGTTTACTTTGATATTTATTATTTGGCGTTTGATATTTGACATTGGAAGGCTTTCGGGCTTGGGTTGTCTTGAGTCCAAAATTCAACAGTTCTCCTTGTGAAAGGATTCACCCACTCGTTTGACTAAATTTAAAATTCTTTGTAACAAAGCTATATTCCCATCGTCTTGTCCCTGTAATCAATGAACTTGGAGACTTTCCAGAACCGGGTATTTCCTGTTAAAAATAAGCTTTTTCGCTTTGCGTTCCGGCTTTTGGGCAGCCATGAAGAGGCCAAGGATGTTGTACAGGAGGTTTTCATAAAAGTTTGGAATGGCCGCGAACAATTGGAGGAAATTCAAAACATGGAGGCCTGGTGCATGCGGATCACCAAGAACCTTTCGCTGGACCGGCTTCGGCAACAACAGCGAAGGCCAACGGATTCGATTGAGAAGGGATTGCATGTCCAAAATGAAACACAGTCACCTCATGATACTGCAGAAATGACGGAGAGTATGAAACACGTTGGTGAATTGATGGCACTATTGCCGGAGCGGCAGCGACAAGTGATGCACCTTCGCGACATCGAAGGGTATAGTTACAATGAGATCGTTGAAATCCTGGAGATTGATATGAGCCAGGTAAAGGTAAACTTGTTCCGTGCACGGAATGCCGTCCGCGAGCGACTGCAAAAGATAAATGCTTATGGACTCTAACAATATTGAACAACTGCTCGAAAAGTACTGGAACTGTGAAACTTCACTTGAAGAAGAGCAGCAACTACACATTTTTTTTCGCGACGGTTCCATTCCTGATTCGATGAAAGACGCAGCGGAATTATTCCGCTTCTTTGAAATTGAAAAAAATAAATCGCTGAAAGAAAATTTTGAGACAACTGTAACAAAGGAGTTGCGCCAGCGTCAAGGTGGAAAGATTATCAGCATGGTAAGTTTTGCCAACATTGCACGAATTGCAGCCGGCATATTGGTCGTCGTGGTAGCGACTTACTTCGTACGGCAGGAAGTACGAAAGGCATACCCGCAGGAGGCTCAGGATACGTACACGGATCCACAGATGGCCTTTGAAGAAACGAAAAAAGCATTGTTGATGATTTCCAACAGTTTTGGAAAAGCAAAAAAGGAGGCTGGTAAGATGAAGATGTTTAATGATGCCGAGAAGAAAATTCAGACAAAACAATCGCCTGAAAAGGCACGTATCTAAAAAATGGTTCAAAACATTAATTAAAAAATGATTATGAAAAAGTTAATAATGGGAGTAGCGATGATGGTAGTGGGATCGGTGTCAGTGTGGGCACAAGGAGATGCGATCTCAAAATTTTTCAACAAATACCAGGATGATGAAACGTTCACCCAGGTAACAATAAGCAGCAAAATGTTCAACCTCTTCACCAACATGGACGTGAAGAACGAAGAAGACAAGGCGGTGTTGAGTGCCATCAGCAAGTTGAAGGGCCTGCGCGTACTGGCCAAAGAAGAGGCACGCAATTCAAGGGAATTGTACAAGGAGGCGCTCTCACTGGTGCCGGCAAAGGAGTATGAGGAACTTATGTCCGTCCGCGACAAAGACAAGGATATGAAGTTTTTTATCAAAGAGGGGAAGCCAGGTATCATCAGCGAGTTGGTGATGGTAGCCGGTGGAAATGAAGAATTCATGGTACTGAGCCTTTTTGGCGAGATTGATCTCAAGGAGATCAGTAAGATTGGCAGCAAGATGAATATCGACGGCCTCCAGCATCTCAAGAAAATGAACAAGGATGACAAGGACAAGGACGATAAGGATAAGAAAAATGAAGATAAATAATCGTCTGTAAACGTAACGCTGGGTGGTGACGGGGCTTTAAGCCGTGGCATCGCTTATTCTAATCACCTTATTCACTATATGAGAAAGCTAATCTTTTCATTTTTGCTCATCGTCGGTTCGGTGACAGCCTTCTCACAAAGCAGAAGCTATCAGGCACTCCGGGATCATTTTGCAGGGAAGGAAGATGTGCACTCCTTTGCGCTGAATGGTTTTTTATGTCGTACAGTTCTTCGTATAGTCAGAACGGATGAAAGACTGCTTCATGCCATGATGAAGGACATTCATCACATTCGTTTCATTGTCATCCCAACCAAAGAGTTCAGGAAGCAGAACCTTTCGGTCAACGGATTTAAAGAATATCTCAGGAAGGACTCTTTTGAGTCATTGGCCACTATTCAGGACAAGGCGGACCATATATCTGTTTTTTATTGTACGGATGGCAACAAGAGAGAACGTTACTTCGTATTGGTGGAGGAACCAAATGAAGTGGTCGGGATAGAGATGAAAGGCTACATCGACCCGGCACTGTTCAGAAACGAAGACAATCGGATCACCATTAATCAACGATAGACTGATTATGAAGAAATTTATTCTGGTAGCAGTGTGCTTCTTCTCCTCCGTGACGCTGTGGGCCCAGGCGAAAACGACGGATGCACTCCAAAAACAATTTGATACATCACTTTCGCTGTATTTTTATAAAAACACCTTGAGAATGCTCAACCAGACGGAGAACAAGGAATTTGACGAACTGATCAAGGACATTGAAAAAATGAAATTTCTCATGGTGGATAAAACCTCCGGGAATTTTGGTTCAAATGAATACAAAAAACTCATGAAGGATTACCAAG
>JANYKP010000325.1 GCA_025358195.1 Cyclobacteriaceae bacterium | reverse complement strand
CACCACCGGACAGAACTCGCGCTGGACCTGTACACCTATTCCAAACATCCCTACCGGAAATTTGAGCTTTCAAAATTTAATATCGATGCCCGGGAGGCTACACGCGCTGAGGTTCACCAGTTCACCGGCAGCAACCCGGTTGTTCGTTATCTGAACAAGCGTGAAAATTATTTTAGGTGTCCGAACGTCTTCGCACAACCTCATTATCACTTTTTTGAAGATTTTCTTTCGCTGCCTCCCGATCTTTACTTGTCTGGATATTGGCAAAGTGAAAAATATTTTTCTTCTGTTACTTTACTCATCGCAAAACAGCTTACTCCAAAGGAACCTCTTGATACAATAAACAGTTCGTTGCAGAATAAAATACGATCAGAAAATAGTGTGTCGTTGCATGTACGTCGTGGAGATTATGCTTCGACAGCTTCTTATAGCTCCTTTTTTGGCTTATTGCCGAAGGAATATTATGAAAAGGCGATTGCGAAAATGAGTCGCGAGGTGGATAATCCAATATTTTATTTTTTCTCGGATGATCCGGAGTGGTTCCGCAAAACTTTTGCCGGACTGAACGGAGAATTTATTGATCATAACAGGGGCGAGGATGGGTATAAAGATTTGTTGCTCATGTCATCGTGCCGACACAACATTATTGCCAATAGTACTTTTAGTTGGTGGGGTGCCTGGCTGAATAGTCACCCGAACAAGAAAGTGATCGCTCCGCAGCAGTGGTTCGGGACCAACTACCTTACAAAAAAAGAGCCGGTTTACGCCAGTCGTTTTTACAACACAAAAGATCTGTTACCAGATTCATGGATAAAACTATGACTGCAAGCAAGCCACGTGTTGTGATGCTGGCCAACGCTGGCCACAAGCCGTTGGACACGCGGATTTTTCATAAGGAAGCCAGAACGCTGCAAATGGCAGGGTGGGAGGTGGTATTGATCATTCCCCACAGCGGGAATTTTCAAAAGGACGACATAGAAGTTTTGGCTGTACCGTTGCCACGGAAGGGTTGGGAACAGTTGGTAAAATGCCCCTGGAAAATTCTATTCCTTGCTTTAAAGCAACCAAAGGAATCAGTTTTTCATCTTCATGATTCTGAATTGTTGCCGGTGGGCATAGTACTCAAACTTACAGGACGGAAAGTTATTTACGATGCCCATGAGGATACACCTTTACAAATCTCCTATCAGCATTGGATTCCGTTGTGGATCAAAAGACCCTATGCGTGGTTTTATTTTATCCTCGAAAAACTCGGAGGGTGGTGGTTTGATGCAATCATCGTAGCCGAACCTGTGATTGGCAAATACTTTGATGAAAAGAAAGTCACGCTGCTGCGAAATTTCCCAATAAAAAATTCCTTTCAACGGGAGAAAGGTTACACGGATCGTGAGAATAATGTAGTCTATGTCGGTTTGCTGAGTAAGCCCCGAGGTGTTGTTGAAATGTTGGAAGCGCACCGGCTGGCGTCTGAAAAACTTGCCGTCGGGTTTGTAGTGGGTGGGAAGTTTGCCCCGCCGTCGTTAGAACAGGAACTCCTGCCAAAATACAAGGTACAATACCGGTCCTGGCTGGCCTACGAAGAAATGATCGAAGCCTTATTTTTTTCGAAGATTGGTATTATTGTCGCACATCCAATTGAGCGCTATAAAACCAACTACCCGGTGAAAATGTTTGAATATATGGCCGCGGGTTTGCCGGTTATTGCTTCGAAGGAGGGGGAATCGGCAAGTTTCTTAAAAGAAGCAGATGCTGGAATTCTTGTTGATCCACTAAATGTACAAGAGATCGCGGCCGCTATCATCACACTGCTGAAGGACCCAGCGATGGCTGCAGAAATGGGAAATCGTGGCAGGCAATTGATTTTTGACAAGTATAATTGGGAGAAGGAATCGGAAAAATTGCTAGCACTCTATCGCTCCCTATAAAAAGATGTTTAAAAACGTTTATAGAATTCTGGGCAGCATGGGCATTCAGCCGAAGCTGGTGCTTGCAAGCATGAAAGGCTGGCCATACTTCAAGCGGGATCTGCGTGAGTTGAAAAAGCAATTACAGAATAATCCTGATTTTAAAATCGAAATTCTATATCCTGTATTGCGCGAACGGTTTGAAACCAATGGCGATCTGAAAAATCATTATTTTCATGAAGATCTGCTGGTAGCCAGACGTGTGTTTGAAAACAAACCGCGCAAGCATGTGGATGTGGGCTCGCGTGTGGATGGTTTTGTGGCACACGTGGCTTCCTTTCGGGAGATCGAAGTATTCGACATCCGGCCACAACAGGCCGTTGTAAAAAACATGAGGTTCGTTACCACTGATTTTATGAATGTGCCATCGACACTTTATGAATATACAGATTCCTTGTCATCCTTAAATGTCATTGAACATTTCGGACTGGGGCGCTATGGAGATCCAATTGATGTCAATGGGCATTTGAAAGGCCTCGAGAATATGCACAAGGTGTTGAAGAAAGGCGGGAAGTTTTATTTCTCCACACCGATCGGTCCCCAGCGCATCGAGTTTAATGCACACCGGGTTTTCAGTCTGGAATATCTCTTAAAAATATTTGAACCCAACTACACCGTTGACTTTTTTTCATACGTCGATGATGGTGGCGATCTTCATGAAAATGTGAAGTTCTCCGATGAAAAAATGAAAAGCAATTTCGGATGTCGTTTTGGCTTTGGGATTTTTGAGATGACGAAGCTATAAATGTTTAGAGCACTAGATTCCAATAC
>JANYKP010000330.1 GCA_025358195.1 Cyclobacteriaceae bacterium | reverse complement strand
CGGGAGTCGTATAGTTCTCAATTATGTTAAAGCCAAAAGTCTTGTAGTATTTTATTAGTGTCGGGTTGGCGGCCCATGTGTCCATGCGAATACGCTTCAGTCCTTTTTGCTTGCAATGACTTATAGCCCAGTCCACTATTTTTCCAAATAATTTTTGCCCTTTGAGTTCCGGATTTACTACGATTCGATGAAGATAAATTGAATCTCCTTGGTCGAAGTCTCGCCAGATAATTTTGTCGGCGTAACAAGCACTAAACGCAATAGCCGTCTTAGAGTCGATGACTACTTTATAGTGATTTTTATTTTCAATGTCTTTGATGATTGCATTCCGATCGTAGTTTCTCCAAACTGGAAAACCTTTTGTCTGCCTCGTCCTGAAAAAAGTTGACAGTTGTTAGTGATTAATCCTACCTCAAGTTTACACTTAAAGTTTAATCCTGCAAACCGTTTACATTTGTTGAACCAGGTGAAGCGGACGTGGGCAATGCTGAGGAGCAACCCATCAGGAATAATTCTGGTCAGATAGCGTATTAATCCGTCTATGGCTTTACAGTTGATGGGCGGATTTTACCTTTTAATACGCATTCTGGTTTATGCCTTTCAAAACCTGCCGTTAGGCATTTTCACATTGGGCCTCCTTTCTTTTCTTAATAGCGTAATAATTCTTCCAATGCTTCTTGAGCTCTCCTGTTTTAGTATGTGCAACAACCGGTGTGAGCATATCTACACTGGAATGTGGTCGTTGGAAATTGTAGATGCTGATGGCAGATGCCATTGCTACTTGCGCATGAACAAAATCAGGATAGCAGATTTCCAACAACTCATCTTTAAGAATTCCATTCACTCTTTCGGCTATTGCATTCTCAAGAGGATCCCCATTCTGGGTCATTGAAATTTTAATGTTGTTATTCACCAACAGGTCAACATAGTCATAACTGCAGTATTGCAAGCCCCTATCGGAATGGTGAATGAGATTATCGCGTGAAGGATTGTTCTTGAGTGCCATCTGCAAGGCCAACACACATCCCTTTGCCGAAAGGTCTTCGCACAGATGAAAACCAACAATTTTGTGGCTGTAGGCATCGGTGATCAAGCTTAGGTAGGCAAAGCCTTCTTCTAAATGGATATAAGTGATATCACTTACCCACACTTGGTTAGGGGCATTGGGAACAAAACCAATAATCAGATTCTGGTACTTCCGCAGCCAGTGTTTAGAAAAAGTAGTCTGCGGTTTTGACCGCTTTCTTTTTCTCACCAGTAACCCTTGATTACGCAACATCTCGAAGAAGGCATCGCGGCCAAGGTCAATAGTATGCTGGTGCATAAAAACATTCATCATGACCAATAATTTTCGAGTGCCTATTCGTTTTTGTGTTTTCCGGATACGAACTACTTCCTGCACTAACAAATCCTCTTGCAAGGCTGCTTGTGCTTGAATTTTAAGGTGCTGATAATATGCCTGACGACTATAACCAAGTAATGAACAAAGAGCCCCAACAGATTGGGAAGGCTGTCTTTGAACTATTCTTAAAACTACTTGGTGCCAGGCTTTTTTCGGATCGGCAGGCCGAGCTCATCCTCAGCAACCTTGATTAGTTCCGTGAGCACTTCATTGAGGAGTCGCGCTTTGCGCAGTTCTGCTTGAAGTTTTTTCACATCCGTGGGCAGGCCATCTTGAGTTATGCCCGGATCGGGCTTTAAGCGTTTGCTTGTTGATGGTTTCTTCATGCGGCCTTGGTATTGCATAATCCAGTAATGGATCTTACGAAAATTTACTCCATGTTTAACTCCCAATTTTCGCAGACTTAACCCAGTGGATAAATACTCCGCAATGATACTTTCTTTTAATTCTATGTATTTCATTTTTGGTTGACTTTTTTGTCAACCTATTTCAGGACGAGACAGCTCATATGCTGACTTAATTTGTCCCAATGAATACTCTGGACTTGAAATATATCTGTAATAAAAGATTCCGACTGTACCAATAACTATTGTCAGTCCAGCGATTAAAATAATGGTCTTCTTTTTCATGGGTCTACTTTTTTTAAAACGGCTTGCCGGCAACGTTTGTGCA
>JANYKP010000241.1 GCA_025358195.1 Cyclobacteriaceae bacterium | reverse complement strand
GGGGAGAGTAGAAAGTAGAAAGTAGAAAGTAGAAAGTAGAAAGTAGAAAGTGGAAAGTGGAAAGCTGAAAGTAGAAGTTGTGAAGTCAATACCAGGGCGCATTCTCAACTCCTCAACTTTTCGATTCTCAATTGCTCAATCAAGGAATGGAAAAATTTGAAACATACCATCATGATGTTTTGGTAATCGGTTCCGGAGGAGCAGGTCTGCGTGCTGCCATCGAAGCATCGTACGCTGGAGTTAAGGTTGCCGTTGTCTGTAGATCGTTGCTAGGCAAAGCACATACAGTGATGGCCGAAGGTGGTGTGGCCGCTGCCCTCGCCAATGTGGATGATCGCGACAGCTGGAAAGTTCATTTTGCGGACACCATGCGTGGAGGTCAGTATTTGAATAATCCCCGCATGGCCGAGCTGCATGCAAAGGAATCGCCCGACCGGGTGAGGGAACTGGAAGCCTGGGGAGCAGTATTTGATCGAACTGACGACGGTAAAATCCTTCAACGCAATTTCGGCGGTCATAAATATCCACGACTCGCCCACGTAGGCGACCGCACCGGATTGGAAATGATACGCACACTACAAGATCATGGCATCCACCAGGGCATGGATATTTATCAAGAGTACACGATCATAAGTTTGTTGAAAGACGGTGAGAAAGTTGTGGGTGCTTTTGGCTATGACCGCGAGAAGGGGCTCTTTAAAATATTTCATGCAAAGGCAGTCATCATCGCTACCGGAGGGATGGGAAGGATCTATAAAATTTCAAGCAACAGTTGGGACTGCACCGGGGGAGGAATTTCGCTCGCCTATCATGCAGGAGCTGAACTCATCGATATGGAATTTGTACAATTCCATCCTACCGGCATGGTATGGCCCCCCAGCGTCCGCGGCTTGCTGATCACCGAAGGGGTACGCGGAGAAGGTGGTGTGCTACGAAATAATAAAGGAAGACGCTTCATGTTTGATGACATCCCTGACAATTACAAAGGGCAGACATCCACAGATGAAGAAGAAGGCTGGCGTTACACACAAGGCGATAAAAATGCCAAGCGCCCACCGGAATTACTGACACGCGATCACGTGGCAAGATGCATCACCCGTGAAATAAAAGAAGGACGCGGTTCTCCCCACGGCGGAGTTTTCCTGGACATCGCCTGGATAAAAGAAAAACTTCCCAATGCCTCCGAGCACATCAAGCGAAAGCTCCCTAGCATGTACCACCAGTTTAAAGAACTGGCGGGCGTTGATATTACCAAAGAGCCGATGGAAGTAGGCCCCACTACACACTATATAATGGGTGGTGTACGGGTAGATGCAGACACACAAATGACAAGCACACCCGGACTTTTTGCCGCCGGAGAATGTGCGGCAGGACTCCATGGCGCCAACCGACTCGGTGGCAATTCCCTTTCCGACTTGCTCGTGTTTGGAAAACGTGCGGGCGAATTTGCAGCGAAGTATGCCAAAGAAACACCCGAAGGAAAAATTAACGATGCTGAAGTAGAAGAAATTGCTGCAAGAGCACTGGCGCCTTTTGAACGAGAAGCGAACAAGAGCGGAGAGAATCCATTTCAGATTCAGTCAACTTTACAAGACATGATGCAGGAATTGGTGGGCATCGTTCGGACTGATAAAGAATTAAGTGAAGCCATCGGCAAGATCAACGGATTAAAAGAATTGGCTGAGCGTGCGGCATGTGGCGGCAACCGCGGATATAATCCCGGCTGGCACACCGCCATTGAACTCACCCATATGTTAACAGTCGCCGAAGCGATCGCCGTTGCGGCCCGGGAAAGAAAAGAAAGTCGCGGTGGTCATTTCCGCGAAGACTTTCCTGAAAAGGGCGACGAGTTCGGAAAAATTAATATCAGTATAAAGAAAGCCGCCGATGGAAAGCTGGAAGTCAAGCACGTCCCCAAACAAAAAATGCGCGACGACCTTCAGCAGATAATTGAGGAGAATAAGTAGAGAAATATCAAACGCCAAACACCAAATATCAAACCCTAAACCTAAACACATTAACACATTAACACATCCATGTTAACCACATTCAATATCTGGCGCACAAATTCCAATGGAGGACAATTCCAGGAATATACCACCGACATCACTGAAGGCATGGTCGTATTGGATGCCGTTCATCAGATCCAGGCCGAGAGTGCGAATGATCTGGCCGTACGATGGAATTGTAAGGCAGGCAAATGCGGATCGTGTTCGGCGGAGATCAACGGTCACCCGAAGCTCATGTGCATGACACGCATGGCAGACATGCCGGCGGATAAGCCCATCAGCATTCAACCGATGAAAGCCTTCCCCGTGATCAAAGATCTGGTGACGGATGTTTCCGTTAATTACCGCACGAAACTTAAGATCAAAAAATTCAAGCCTCGTAAACCCGATGCGGCCGATGGTACCTGGCGGATGGCGCAAAGTGATATTGACCGCGTACAAGAATTTAGGAAATGCATTGAGTGTTTTTTGTGTCAGGATGTGTGCCACGTACTTCGGGAACATAATCTGCATGAGCAATTCATGGGACCCCGCCATCTCGTTTACACGGCGGCCTTAGAAATGCATCCCTTGGATGTGGAAGACCGCCGTGACGATATGAAAACCGAGGGCGGGATTGGTTTTTGCAACATCACCAAATGCTGCACAAACGTGTGCCCGGAAAAAATAACCATCACTGACAACGCAATTATCCCCCTGAAAGAGCGCGTGGCTGACAAGTTCTACGATCCGGTGATGAAGCTTTTCAGGATGTTTAATAAATAGTAAATTAGAACTCGATATCTATTAATGCCATGAAAAAACAAGTTTTTAAACTGAAACCCCTTTCAAAGGACGGTGTGGAATCCGCGCTCGCCAAGGCAGAACATTATCGTTTGCTCAACTCACCGAAATTAGCGGAGAGCATCTGCCTGGACATACTGGAAGTTGACAAGGACAACCAGAAAGCGCGCATCGTTTTGTTGCTCGCGCTTACTGACCAGTTTGGTCAATCGACCATGACGGTTGCAAAAGAAGCACAGGACATGGCGTTCAGTTTGAAAGATGATTACACCCGTTTTTATTATACCGGCATTATCCACGAACGCCAGGGCAACGTAGCCCTCAGCTCAGCTGTCCACGGTTCTGATTTCGATGCCTATGAGTGGTATCTGGAGGCCATGGAATACTATGAAAAAGCCCAGGCCCTCGCCCCTCCTGCAAACAACGACGCAATCCTGCGCTGGAACACCTGTGCCCGCACAATCATGCAATTCAATCTGGAGGAGCGGCCTTCGGATGCACCGTATCCGATTTTGGAGTGAGCGAGTAGTTATTATAAAAAAAACGATAAACAAGTAAACCCCCGCTCTAATAAAGCGGGGGTTTCTTTGCGACTCTGTTTTCCTTTCGCCGGTAAAACCGGGTAGAGTAATGCAGGGTTGACATCTTAGATTTCTCTTTCAAGTCCCCCCTAAACAGATGGTCCGACACCACCTGACATTAAAAAGCATGCCACCTTAGGCCAAAAAAATAGTCACATTTTATCCACCGGAAAGCGATCGTGTTTTTCAACTATTTAAATTTTTTTTGTTGACTACTTTTTTGGTTTAATTTTATTAGTATTAATCGTAGAAAAAAATCCTCAACAACGAATTGCCTTTTTATCATGCCCTCGTCACTCACCAATTGATTTCATGCGATTGCGGGCCAATCAAAAAGCCTGAACAGACACTCCCCTTCCTGATTGATCTTTACATCATAATGGCACCAATTTTTCAGTCAGTGAAAAAACGTTAACCATGAAAAACAACCTAACCGGTAAAGCCAGCATTACCATTGATGCCCCTGCTTCCAAAGTATGGGAAGCCTTAACAACCCCAGAACTGATCAAGCAATATTTTTTCGGAACAGAGGCAAGCTCTGACTGGAAAGTCGGAAGCTCTATTTCGTTCAACGGTGAGTACAAAGGAAAATCATATCACGACAAGGGAACCATTCTTGAGGTTATTCCTAATAAAATTTTTCGCTACAATTATTGGAGCTCGATGTCAGGCATTGAAGATAAGCCTGAAAATTATGTCCCAATTACCTACGCACTGGTGGAGTCACAAGAAAAGACAACACTCACGGTTACACAGCAGAATATCCCAGACGAAAAAATGAAAGCGCATTCCGAAGAAAATTGGAAAAAAGTCCTGGCAAACCTGAAACAATTATTGGAGAAAGAACCTGTAAGTGCCGAATAAAGCAGGTCCTTCCAATCATCAAAGTCCTTCAACGAATCTGGAGGACTTTTTTTTGTTTTGCAGCTGCTATTTTTTCCTTTTGGGTGGAGTACCAGCGCCTGGCGAACCGATTCTGTTATATTTTTTTAAAATCTTTATCACAAGATCATGAGGAAGGCCGTATGCCTTATTTCCATTGATTCCTTCCATAGTTTCGGCAGCAACCATTGCATTAATGATGGCTTCTTCCACGGATTGTACGGTCGCTTCCAACAGCGGATTGATCTGTTCGTTTGGCAGCAACTCATTGGAAGTAATCTGTATTCGACTAAAGGCAGCAGGATTAGCTGTTGAAAAGGCAATAAAAATATCGCCGGACCCATTTTCTCCACGCCCGCCCACGAGACCAATACCAAGCGGAACACGGGCAGCAATTCGTTTTAGTTGGTGCGGGAATAGTGGTGCATCCGTTGCCACCACGACTATGATCGAACCTTCGCCTTCTTCCTTATAACTTTGCGGTGCACCTTTGAGCTCATAGTTCAATGTGTCTTTTAGTTCCGCGCCCACCGGAGCCCCCGCAATCGTTAAATTTTTTTTTGAACCAAAATTTGATTGCACCAGAACCCCCAGGGTATAAGTGATTTTGTTGATCGTGATCACCCTAGAAGCCGTACCGATGCCACCTTTGAATCCCAGACACATCATCCCTGTACCTCCTCCAACATTTCCTTCCGGAACCGGACCTCCTGTGGCTTTGTCCAAGGCCTCAAAAGCATTTTCCTCCTTTACCTGAAATCCATAGATGTCATTCAAAAAACCGTCATAGGTTTCCGCCACGACCGGATAGATGTACCAGAAATTCTCCTTGTACCATCTGTTTTTTACAAACCACTTTAGGACCGCATCCCGAACAACACCTACGCTGTTGGTATTGGTGATCATAACTGGCGTCTCCAGAAAACCGGATTCTGTGATCCAGGTAGTACCAGTCATTTCACCGTTACCATTTAACGTATACCAATTGGCAAAAACAGGATTATTGTTTTTGCCCCTGGGGAGAATGGCCGTCACGCCGGTTCTTACTGGACCCTGACCGATCACGTTCTTGCCTTTTCCAGTAATGATCGTGCTGTGACCAACTTCCACTCCCGCCACATCCGTGATGGAATTCAACTTACCCGGTGTTCCGTTGAATGGCACACCAAGGTCCCTGGCACGTGACTTTTGTGCTAATGAAATCAACTGAGCTGCTAGCAAGATTGATATCACCAGGATTGATTTCATAAAATATTCGCTTAAATCATGCTTGGTCGTAACTGCGCCATTGCAAAGAATACGCAACATAGCCTTGCTAAAAACTCACCAAGCTGATACTCAACGTTTAGAATTACTTACAAATGCGATCTTCTTGCTATCCGGTGACCAGCTTGGAACATTGATGGTTCCCTGTCCTCCGTAGACATAACCAATATTCTTTGGAACGCCTCCGGTCGCTGGCATCAGACGCAAATAAACTTTTTTATAAAATGGATGGGTGGAGGGATCGATTTCTTTAGGAAATGACAGGTAAACAATCCACTTGCTATCGGGTGAAATATGTGGAAACCAATCGTTGTATTCATCAAATGTAATCTGTTCCTGATCACTCCCATCGGGTTTCATGCGCCATAGCTTCATGGTACCTGTACGCACCGAGTTGAAATAGATGTATTTCCCGTCCGGAGTAAATTCGGGACCATCATCCAGTACCGGAGTGTCGGTGAGTTGAGTTTCCTTCCGGGTGGCGATATCAACGGAAAAGATATTATAAATCCCCTTTCGCATTCCCGTAAATACCAGGCTTTTTTTATCAGGAGACCATCCATGCAAATAGGAATGGCCCGAAGCTTCTTCCGTGATTTGTGTGGGTTTGTCGGAACCTGTGGCCGGTAAAATATAAATCGTTGATCGGTCTTTTGAACTACTGCTGATCCCTAACATCTTCCCATCAAATGACAATACGTGATCATTGTTGTTTTTATCTACTGCACCGGTAGGCAGTTTTGAAATGGTGCCTGTGGTAAGTTCATATCTATATAAGAGGCCCTCGGTATTATAAATCAAGTACTTATTGTCGGGTGTCCAATTTGGCGCCTGGATTGAATTCGGTGCGCTATATAATATTTTTCTATGACCGGTGGCAATATCCATTACCTCCAGGTGGCTCCCGATGTATTCTTTATAGGGCGTGAAATCCTTTGGTGTCGGAATAATAATTTGAACATTACTAAAAACAGCCTGTTCCGTTACATCGCTCTCGTGAGAGCAAATGAAGAGGCCCGCATACACTTCTTCATTGAGCGGGATTTCCTTACTCACGGACTTATAGTTTTCACCGAAGGGTGCCGCTGAGAATGTAAATGTATTTCCAGATCGTTCGAATTCTATTTCTGTTGGATGAAAGGACGAAACCTTTACTTCTCTGGTTGAATCTCCGTCATTCTGCCTGAACTGAAGAGACGTGAGTCCGTCACCGTGAACGCACGCATCGGCATACCGGGAATCGGTTGTTAACTGGTCCCTCGCAATGATGCCAATTTTTCGATGGTTATTCGTCCCTTTCCCAACAAACTTTATGGTAGCCCGAATAATGAAATCTCCCTTAATTTTTTTCCACACGAATTGGAATTGATCCATCTTCGCCCACATATTAGGTCCCCCACCCGTGAGTAAGTAGGTTTGGTCTTCCTTGTTGTAGACGGACGATCCTTTTAATTTAGGGTTACCAATATCTTCGTGGTGGTCAAATATTCCGATGGGCTCCAGTTGAGCGACAAGCGAGTGCCATTGCAAGAACAGCAACAACATGAATAACCCACCGGGACGTTGTATGTCATTTTTCAGTTTGTTTATGCGCATAGCTCCTATATTTTTTGAATTTTCACTGCCGTTCCGTATGCGAGCACTTCAGTAACTCCGCCCATGATTTCATTTGCATCATAGCGAAAAGCAATAAGTCCATCCGCACCTTTTTCATCTGCATGCTGCACTAACAGGTCAAAAGCTTCCTGTCTTGTTCTTTCGCAGAGCTCAGAGTAAATGGAGATGTTTCACCCAATCAAGGTCTGAATACCCGCCCCTATATTCATGAAGACATTTCGTGACCGTACCGTGATACCCCGTACGACACCCAGGTTAGCGATAATGCGGTATCCGGCAAGTTCTGTAGACGTAGTGATTAAATTTCTGTCCATAGTGAATCAAATTTTAAATTCTGAATTCTGTTATCAAATATACAAAACGAATTATCGGGAGTGTATCGGAAATAAATTTAAGGGATTTTACTTACTTTAAACTTTGTTAATTCTTACTCCTAACCCCGTCCTGCATGAATCGCTCTTCCACTGCTTTTCGCAATTCCATTGTGGCCGCCCTGGGTGGTTTTTTGTTTGGCTTCGATACGGCTGTTATTTCGGGAGTGGAGAAATCCATCCAGCAACTTTGGTCACTTACTGACTTCTCACACGGGTTCACGGTCGCTTCCGCATTAATTGGTACGGTCATCGGTTCGCTGGTCGCAGGAGCGCCTGCCGAAAAATTCGGACGCAAGAAAGTTTTGCAGGCCATCGGGCTTTTGTATGTAGTAACCTCATTGGTCACAGCCCTCACCCCCGCCTGGCTTCCGTTCGTGATTTTTAGATTTCTCGGAGGCATCGGCGTGGGGGCATCCTCCGTTGTCGGGCCCATGTATATTTCTGAAATATCCCCAGCCCACTCACGTGGCCGGTTGGTTGCATTATTTCAGTTTAATGTGGTGAGTGGTATTCTCCTTGCATTTGTGTCCAATTATTTGCTCAACGGCATCAGCGAGGAATCCTGGCGCTGGATGTTGGGTGTTCAAGCAATCCCTTCCTTGTTGTTCTTTGGATTGGTGTTTCTGGTTCCGGAAAGTCCGCGCTGGCTGATGAAACAAAAACGCGAAGAGGAAGCGAAAAAAGTATTCCAAGAAATCGGAGAAAAGAATATCACACTGGCTATGAATCAAATCCGTGAGTCATTGCAAAGCGAACAGGGGCAAGAAAAAGAAAAATTGTTTTCCGGAAAATATAACAAGCCGATCTTCTATGCCACCGCGTTGGCTACATTCAATCAATTTTCCGGAATCAACGCGATCATGTACTATGCGCCACGTATTTTTGAAATGACGGGCCTGGCCAAGGACACCGCGCTCCTACAGGCCATTTCCATTGGGGCTACCAACCTTGTGTTCACGCTGCTGGCTATCTCCTTAATCGATAAATTTGGAAGACGCACCTTACTCATCATTGGCTCCTTCGGGATGGTGTTGTTCCTGGGACTGGTGGCGCGCGCTTTTTACACGGGAGATTTCGGGGGTTATCTGGTGATGTTGTATCTCGTGGGTTTCATTGCATTCTTTGCCTTTTCACAAGGCGCTGTTATCTGGGTATTCATCTCCGAAATTTTTCCTAACAAGGTGCGGGCACAAGGTCAGACCCTTGGAAGTTTTACCCACTGGATTATGGCCGCTCTCATTTCCTGGACGTTTCCCATTTTTGCCGAGTCATCAGCATTGGGTGGCGCATATGCATTCACCTTCTTTAGCCTGATGATGTTTGTGCATTTGTTCTTTGCCTGGAAGGTGTTGCCGGAGACGAAGGGGCAGTCTTTGGAGGGGATTCAGAAGTCGTTGGGGATACATTAGAAGTTCGAGGTTCAAGGTTCGAGGTTCAAAGGTGAAAAGTCAAAAGTTGAGCCTTAAACTTTGAACCTTGAACCTTGAACTTTAAACTCTAAGCTTTCAACTTTTACCACGATCTTTGACGGGAATCACCAGCTTCAATCCCGACCACTCCTCATCCACAGCGCAGACCTTGATATCCACCAATCCGTTTTTCAATGCAAAGTTGCGGATGATGTTTTCATCAAGGTCGGTAATGACTTTCGAAGATTTCTTGGGCCACGAAATCCAGATCATTCCATCAGGCTTCAGGGATTTCTTGTAACGAAGCAGTTCTTTTTCGAATAGCTTCTTTTCTTTGACAAATACGTGCACAAAGTCAAGTGCCGCCTCTCCTGACTTGGGCCTGATGGCTACCCCTTCCGGCAGCGGGCTGATCCAACTCCAATAAGCCGTTGGTTCGCCAGTCACCAATAACTGATACCCTGGCTTGATGCCGAGTTTTTTGATCAACGGTGTGCCAGAATAACCTGCCATAATCCCAGGACGAATATAAAAACAAACCACCCCGACAAGTCGGGGTGGTTGCAATTATTTTAAAAATGGATGCCTCAATTACCGGTTTTCTTTTTCTCCATTTCGGCGTTGAACGTATCCTTGAACTTTTCGTAGTCATAATCGATCTTCAACCGATCGTCCTTCGATAAGCGTTCGTTATACTGCTTTACAAGATCATCCGCAGAAAGTTCGATTGCCACGTAGGTCTTGTAACCACCATCTTTTGTTTGCACCAGTTTTTCACAAATGGTTCGGACCCCTTGAAGAGTTTGCTCTACCACTTCACGGTTCAATTGTTCAAAGCGTTGCTCCAGTTGTTCGCGTTTGTCCATAGAGCGGGAGTTGGTGTAATTGTCCGTTACAGTTTTCACCGTTGTTTGGATAGATTGCGCAAGTTCATTGCGGGCATTGGTGGTCGCCTTCTTTTTGGAAGTTACCTGATCCATACTTTCACCAATGGAGTTCGCACGGAACACTTTATTGTTGGTAAAGAAATCAGGACCAGAGCAAGGTACGATCACTTCCTTTTCACCATCTGGAATTTTTTGCTTTGCCTTACAACCGGCAAACACGACGGCGGCTATCAACACCACCACATACGAGAGACGAATTAAGTTTTTCATAAAAGTTTCAAAGTTTGGTTGTGCAATGTAAACAATGCAATTAATAGGCCACAGTATAAAGTGCAGGATTTTTAACAAAAAACGCACAAAAAGCTTCTCCAATTATTGCAAAATCGCATTCAGGAGCTCGGGCATTTTCTCCTTGTCGAGCACTTCCAGCGCTTTATTATATGCCTCCTGGCTGGCGCGATCATAGTCAAGGCTATAGCCTTTAATGCGGTCCAGTGTGGTGGCGTAAATCTCCTTGTTCTCCTTAGCCGTGCTCACTCGAATTACGCTGGTGACATACGTAATATAAATGCTGCCCGATACGGCGCCCTTTTCGGAATCTGTTGTTACGTCCAGCCATAACTCCGCTTTATCTTTTTGATCGGTAAACTCAAAGCCCTGGTTAGCCAGGAAATTCTTGATCTTATTGGTTACCTGCAGATTTGATTTTACAATGCCAAAATTTTTCTCCACGGAAGTGACATACACTTGTGGACGCTGCACTTCCAACAGAATACTGGTTTTAGGAACCGTCATTTTAGAAGATATCAGCGCAAAGATTGGTGACGGGTTGGCTCCCGCAAATTCCAGCAGGTTAACGCTCACCCCCACGGTTTGCTCCAGATCCCGCGAACCGATTTTTGTCAACAGAATTTTTGCCTGGCCGTCAGGATCTGTTTTATAGTTCGGATACACATCGCCGGAGCCCTTGTCAAAGGCTGCTTTGAGCGGCAAGTCACCGAGCACAGCTTTCGAAGTCTTTTCGATCGCTTTTACCATAACCGACATCATGCTTTGCGCGACTCGTCTGTTCAAATTAAGTTTTGATGGCGTGGCTGTTAATTGAATATTGTCGAGCAACGTCTGCATACTGGCATATATCTCGTTGGTGAGAATAATATCTTTTCCCTCAAATGTGATGGTAATGGGTTCAGCCAGATATTTTTCCACCGTCCGAAAGCCCTGATAATAAAATCCCAGTGCCTGAATAGAATTACTAGCACGTTCGGATTGTTTTGCTTTCGTAAAAAAATCCAATGCCAATTTAACGGCATCCCGCTTTTGCTGTTCCTTGATCTCGAGATAACGCTGCTTCGATAACCGGTAATACACCCAATAATTCTTGTCGTCCTCCCATGAATCGACCGCC
>JANYKP010000235.1 GCA_025358195.1 Cyclobacteriaceae bacterium | reverse complement strand
CGTTGCCGGTAGTCCATCATCCGGAATTCCTCCATTGGATTAAGGCCGATGTGACTGTCCGTGCCAATGGACCAATGTCCATTCATATCATAAAACTCTTTCATCCTGAAAATGCCATCACCAAGATTTCCTTCTGTGGATGGACAAAGTACTACACGAGCCTTCGTTGCAATTAACCTTTTCAATTCTTCATCGTCCAGATGAGTAGAATGAATAAGATGGAATCGCTCATTCACGGGAAGCTTTTCCAGCAGCCATTGCATGGGGCGCTGACCACAAAACGCTCGACAGTCCGCAACTTCCTTTTTCTGCTCGGCAACATGAATGTGAAAAGGTAACTCTTTCGGACCGTGCTCAAGTGTTTTAACAATATCCTGAAAATCTACTGCACGCAAAGAATGCACACTAAATCCCAGGCTTGCGTTATGATAATTTTTGATAACCAGTTTTGACGCATCCAGGAGTTTGAAATAATCGTCGATCGAGTTGGATATGAACCTCCGTTGCCGAGGCTGCGGATCAAGTCCGAAGCCGCCTTTTTGATAAAAAACAGGAATGAGCGTGATTTTTATTCCGGTTGCTTTTGCAGCAGCCACCATGCGCTCACCCATTTCAGCCAGGTTGGTGTATGGCTTGCCGTCCATGTCGTGATGCAGGTAATGAAACTCCGCTACCTGTGTATAACCATGGCGCAACATCTCCGCATACAGCATCGTGGCAATTGCCTCCGCCTCTTCGGGACCTACCAGCAGCGCGCACTTGTACATTTCTTCGCGCCACGTCCAGAAGTCATCCTCCCGTCCCTCGGGATGATTTTCGGCAAGCCCTGCCATGGCAAATTGAAAAGCGTGTGAGTGCGCATTTTGAAATCCCGGCAATGCATAACCGGCGATTGCCTCCAGGGCTGCACCTTCCGGAGGTGACTGGTCGGACAAATACCGAATCAAACCATTTTCATCAACACCCACATAAGCAGGAGAGAGCCAGCCTTCCCGCTGAAGCAGGGCATTAAAACGAAAATGCGTTAATAGTTCACCAGTCATTTATAACTGATCGATAAGTTTTTCTAAAACTTTTCTTAGCAAGGTCCGCAGGGTCGCTGCCCGCGATTTGTCATACCTCTTTTCCGTATCATCCATATAATTTATTTTGGTCATCTCAAGCTGCAGAGCGTGCTGATGTTCGGAAGGACGACCGAAATAGCGGGTAATATACCCACCTTTAAATGGATGATTGTGACTTACTGAATAATTACTGTGATCCAAAACACCCAGCACGGGCTCAATCAATCCAGGTGAGGCCGAGGTGCCGTCCACGTCTCCCAATATCAAGTCCGGAAATTCCTCTTCTTGGATGGTCAGAACACGTTGCCGTATTGAATGACAATCCCACAGCACAACCTTTCCATGTTCATTTTTTATTTCATTTAACAGCTGTTGTATTTTTTGATGGTACGGTTGAAAATATAATTTCTCTCTTCTTTTGATTTCATCCGGTGCCACTTCCTTTCGCCCATCGCGATAGATTGCTTCACCGAGGAAGGTGGTGGTGGGACAGAGCCCGGTGATAATCCGGCCATCGGAATAAAGGGGCTTGCTTTGCGGGTCGCGGTTGAGATCAATGACCCAGCGGCTGTAGTGAGCGGCAATCATACCGATTCCCATCTCTGAAGCAAAATCGTAAAGTGCATCGACAAACCAATCGGTGTCATCGGGTGATGCGATTAGTTCAGGTTTATATTGATTCGACAGATTGCCGGGAAACGCGGTACCGCAATGAGGTATAGAAAGGAGTAATGGGACTTCAGAATTTTTAGGAGGAATGATTCTGAATGGTTCGTCCATTTGTCGATATTAATTTGAACCTAAAGGAGTTTAGGAAACAGGATTCGTTACTTCCTTTTTGACGCACACTTAACCAATTGTGCTTCGAGGTTCTTATATGCCAATTCAACTTCCTTTTGTTTTTGGATCGCCAATTCGGTTTGAGTCCTGGCAATATCCAGCTGTTTATCCGCTTTAGCTTTAGCTTCAACGGCTTGCTTTTCCATTTCTACAGCAAGATCTCGTTGCCTGGTTGCTTCAATGGATTGGGTGAATCCGTAAATCAGGAACAGAACGGACAAAATTGCTGCCATTCCCAAGACTACAGCTGTTAACCGGCTTCGCTTGAGTTGTTGAAGTTTATACTCCTGAAATTCTTCCTCAGTATTCATTTTCTTTTGTTTGCTTTCTTGCAGTTTTCTTCGGCTTGCCGTAGTGCCTCAACTGCGATTTGGTTTTGCCGTTGCGCTTCCATTGCATTCTTGCTTGCCATCGCAGCTTGCATTTCAGCATTCTTAACGGCCTCTGCCACCTGACTTTTTAATTGTTCAATTTCCTTCCTTGCATCCTGCAAGTCCGATTGGATCTGCAATGCATAGAAAGAAAACAAAATGACAACCACACCCATTATCACGGCGGGCACCCAGGGATTCATACGTTTCTTTTTCTCTTCCATGGTTTATGATTTTTTCCTTTTCTTCTTATTGTCACTATTCTCCTGAGGGAGGGGAGGTTTGTCCTCCCTGAGTTCCGGCTGTGTCTCCATCGACTTTTTTAATTCTGTTAGTTCCTTTCGTGTTATATCCAGTTCATGTCGAAGATACTCTTCCGTGGGGAATCCAATCCGCGACTTTAACGTCAGTATGCGATTAAATGACGCATCGATCCGTTCTTGCTTAATCTGCCCGCTCTGCACCAGCGTCCGAATGATGCTGTGTACTTTGTCCACCGTGCGCTCTTCACTCCCCTGGATGTTGTTGGAGAAACACATAACGTCAATGCCTGCGTTGATCGCTAACTTAATGGCCTCTTCCAATCCATATTGTTTGGTGATCGCCTGCATCTGCATGTCATCTGAAAACACAACACCATCATACCGCAAGGTCTTCCGCAAGAGGCTGTCGATCATACGGGAAGAAAGCGTGCCGGGATAACCACGAGGATCCAGTTGACGGTTCACAATGTGTGCACTCATGATCGCATCCACCGCACCGGTGTTAATCAGGCGTTGATAAGGAACTAGCTCTGCCGAAGTCCATGATTTTGTTACGTCCGCAACCCCAAAGTGTGTATCCGTCTGCGAACTTCCGTGTCCTGGAAAATGCTTGAGCACGGTGATCACCCCAAACTTCCGGTGTGGCTTGATGAACTCTTCTGCAAACAAGGCAGCCGAATCAGGATTGGCAGAAAAAGACCGCCCTACTTTTACGATTACTGTGTTTTCCCGGTTGACCGCGAGATCGACCACGGGAGCAAAATTTACATTGATGCCGAGGCCAGCCAGCATGGCGGCGGTTGACTCTGCATAAAATCTCACGGAATCAAGAGTCAGGGCTTTACCCATTTCCTGGGCGGTAATCGATCGGGCAAAACCATACTTGTCTTTCAACCGGTTTACTTTTCCTCCTTCCTGATCAATGCCTACCAGCAGCGGGATGTTAGCGGCTTTCTGGTAGGTCCAGGTAATCTTTTTCAGTGCCGCAAATGATGCGGTGCTTTTGGGTACGTTCTTTTCAAAGAGGATGATACCGCCAACTTTCCCGGCCTTCACTTCTTCCAATACCAATGGATCGACCTCCGCTTTCGGGAAGCCGATTAACAGCATCTGACCAATCTTCAAATCCAGGACGTCCTTGGTTTGAGCCTGAACGAACATGGTCAATAAGCAACACGCCAGGGTATGGTTAATTTTTTTCATAGATTTTCTTTAAAACCGTTTCCATCCGAGCCCGAACTTCTCCGGCGGATCGCGTAAAGTTATTATTCATCCAGCTAAAGATGAGGGTTCGGCCTCGTTTAGTAATCAGGTAGCCGCTGAGTGTATAATTATTGCTCAGAAAGCCCGTTTTTCCAAAAATATAAGGCGTTTGATCACCCTTGTAATAACTCCGTAAGGTTCCGCTCTTGCCACCTACCGCCAGCAACTGGAACAAGCGCTCTCGGGGAACCAAAGAATAAATCTTTTCCCAGAGACGTACGACGGAACGAGGCGTGAATAAGTTGTAGCGTGATAACCCAGATCCATCCACCCATATCGGTTCATCCGGTAAGTCAAACAGGAATTTTTTTTTCACATAACGAATCGCAATCTCCGGTTTGAGTGTGTCGCT
>JANYKP010000229.1 GCA_025358195.1 Cyclobacteriaceae bacterium | reverse complement strand
TTTTTGAACAGGAGAAAACAGTTAAAAAAACACAGACAAAAATCAACTTGACGGTAATTCAAAACTAAAGAGTGAGAATTTTACATTGAATGAAGTGAGTTTAACAGATGAGCAAGTCAAATCGATAAATATTCAATTGGGCCAAGTTGAAAAAAGACAAATAAGCAACCCGGTAAAAGCCAACGGTATGCTTGATGTACCTCCCCAAAATTTGGTTACCATCTCTGCTCCACTCGGTGGCTTTGTTAAATATACCGGATTGCTTCAGGGCATGAAAGTGAAAAAAGGGCAAGTAGTTGTTGTGATGGAACATCCCGATTACATCCAAATTCAACAGGATTACCTTGAAAGTAAAAGTCAGTTAGAATATTTAGAACTTGAATACAAGCGTCAGCAAGACCTCTCTGCAGAAAATGTGAATGCGATGAAAGCCTTGCAGCAATCAAAATCAAATTACGTTAGCACCAAAGCAAAAGTAGAAGGACTAAAGGCGAAATTAAAATTGATAAATATCAACTCGGGGGATATCGAGGCGGGGGATATTAAAAGCACAATCTCAATCGCTGCGCCGATCTCGGGGTTTGTAACACAGGTCAACATCAATATCGGAATGCATGTCAATCCAACGGATGTGATGATAAAAATTGTGGATACAGAGCACCTCCATGCGGAAGCACAAGTATTTGAAAAAGATATCGCAAAGCTGATTATTGGACAAACCGTCCGAATCAGATTATCAAATGAAACAAAAGAACGATTGGCTAAGGTGTACTTGATTGGTAAAGAAATAACATCCGAGCGTACCGTGAGGGTACATTGTCACTTGAGTGATGAGGATCCATCTTTGATTCCGGGTATGTATTTTAGTGCCATCATTGAAACCAATAAAAATTTAGAGACTGTATTACCCAATGAAGCAGTTGTTAATTTTAACGGAACATATTTCGTCTTCATTACCAACGATATGGCTTCTCATCGTTACGAGATGATAGAAATCACAAAAGGAATTTCCGAGGATGGTTATACCGTGGTTAACCTTCCTGAATCAGCTCAACATAAATCCATTGTTGTGAATGGCACCTATGCACTATTGGGTATTTTGAAAAACAAAGAAGATTGATTTCTGAAACAGAATGAATTGCATAGGCATTAACTTTGAGAAATGATTACCCTTATCACTGGCAGTCTTGTCCTCAGCGTTCTTCATGGCCTCATCCCCAATCACTGGCTGCCTGTTCTGGCAATTGGTAAAAAGGAGAAATGGGATCTTTCTGAAACCACCCGGATTACTGTCATCGCAGGACTGGCACATGCTACCAGCACCGTGCTGATCGGGGTTCTTCTGGCGTTCATCGGCGCCAACCTTGCCGTCGTCGTAAAAAATTTCACCGCTTATATTGCTCCCGGATTACTAGTGGCTTTGGGCATTTTCTTTATCTGGCAGCACAGCCGTCATCATCATTTTCATATGCAGGGTCATCCTGAACAAGTCTCAAACAAGAGCCGGTTGATTTTCTCCCTTGCCTCCGCTATGTTTTTTTCTCCTTGTTTTGAAATCGAAGCGTATTTCCTAGTGGCCGGTGCAGAAGGTTTGTGGCTGGTGGCGCTTCTGGCGGCACTCTACACCATTGTAACAGTCAGTGGTATGGTGATCTGGGTACGCCTTGCTCACAGTGGCTTATTGAAAATGAATTGGCATTCCTTGGAACACAATGCTGGTATCATCACGGGAATAACGCTGATGCTTTCCGGGGTCCTGACTTTTCTTCTTCATTAACCCAATAGAAAGGAATAGGAAATTTGGGATGAACCGACTGCCTTCTTTCCGGAAAGAAAGATTAATAGTAATGTACTATTTCGCCTCCCCAACATTCACAAGCTCCTTCTCCAGTTTCATAGCAAGCCAGATGCAAATCAGCATCATCGCGGCACCTGTCATGAAGGGAAGATGGAATTCAATGCCATAAATAAATCCACTCATTCCCATACCAGCGGCACGGGCCATAGAACCAAAGGATTGGTTCACTCCCAATACTTGTCCCACATCTTTTGGGTCAGCGGATTTGGAAAGAAGGGATGTGATAGAGGGCGTGAGGCATCCGTTTGCAAGGGCCATCAGCGCAAATGCAATGAGTTCAATCGGTATAAATGTTTTTGGCGTTACCCAGGGTACTATGATCAATGATGCAATGAATAAATAAGTACCGTACGAAAGCAACTTCGTCTCGCCGAATTTTTTAACCAATCTTCCCACCAATCCACCTTGAACTATTACAGTTGCCAACCCGATAAACGCAAACATATTGCCCATCTGGATTTCGTTCAAGCCAATTTTTTCTTTCCAGAAGAGGGATACGGACATCTGCATCATCATGAAGGCAGTGATAAAAATAAAGTTGATCAGCAGCAATTCGCGTATGGTGGGCTTGCGGAGCTCCGAAACGATACCGGAGATAACCTTGAAATTGAAGCGAACATCCTTTTGTTTTTCTTTCAACGATTCAGGAAGGAGAAAATACGCCGTTACCAAGTTGAGCAGGCACAATCCTGCGGCCAGGTAACCTACCATATCAACATGACCGGGCGCCGAAATGCTTTTCAAATAACCCCCGGCCGTTGGACCAATAATAAATCCCAGGCCGAACGCCGCGCCGATCAAGCCCATCGACTTCGCCCGCTGCTGAGGAGGCGTGATGTCGGCTATGTAGGCCTGTGCCACGGAAAGGTTAGCGGAACCTATGCCCGACAAAATGCGAGAAAGTAAAAGCAACCAGAGATTGACAGTTTGTGAAAAAAGCAGGTAAGCCAGCCCGGTTAACAGCACGCTTACTAAAATGATAGGTCTGCGGCCATACCGGTCGCTGAGCGATCCCCAGAACGGCGCAAAGAGAAAATTCATCACCGGAAAACTCATGGCGATGAGTCCCACCTGGTAGTTCTCTGCTCCAAGTTCTTTTGAAAAGATCGGCAGGATGGGAATGATTATCCCAAACCCAAGCATATCAATGAAGATGGTGATGAAGATTACGATGATCGGCTTTTTCATTTCCGGATAAAATGCGCGCGAAGATCGCATAACAATACTGTGTCACAAAATACAATGAGGTTAAGTTTTGTATTTTGTTGGGCGAAATGGATGAAGCTATTTCTTAACTCAATTTTGAAAGAAGAAGTCCAGGACTTCCTCATCGAACATGAAGATGAGGATGTTCAAAAACTTTTATTGAAGCAAAAGACCGTTCATGGCGTACCCACTGAATGGATTGTGCAACAGCTCATCGGCAGACGGAAAGCTAAAACCAAACTCCCCAGTTGGTACAACACCAAAGGAATTATTTATCCTCCCGGTATCAACCTGGAACAAAGTTCCTCGGAATCAACGGCAAGATTTAAGTCCGATTTTCTTCTTGAGAACTTACCAAAGCGCAAATGCACCGGCGCGGACCTTACCGGCGGTTTCGGCATTGACAGCTATTTTTTAAGCCTTCATACCCACTGTGTCGAATGTGTTGAGCCCAACCGAGAGCTTCTTGAAATCGCGCGGCACAATCACCAACTTTTGGGCGCCACAAACATTAACTACCATCACACCTCAGCTGAAACTTTTCTAGGCCGCACTCCAGAAAAATTCGATTTCTTCTACTTTGATCCTTCCCGCAGAAAAGCAGCACAGAAAGTGTTCCGGTTGGCCGACAGTGAGCCGGATGTTGTTGTGTTACAATCCGGATTCATTACTAAAGCAAGCCTTGTGCTCATCAAAACTTCCCCGTTGCTTGACCTTCAGCAAGGATGCAGGGAATTACAACGTGTTGCTCAGGTGATCATAGTGGCCGTGGAAAATGAATGCAAGGAATTAC
>JANYKP010000186.1 GCA_025358195.1 Cyclobacteriaceae bacterium | reverse complement strand
CATTTTATACTGTTTGACCACTGCTATCTCATCAATAGGAGTAGCCCAACAGTTCACGCTCCGCCAATACACGGCCGTGGATGGCCTTCCGCAGTCCCAGGTCAATGCGATCGTAGAGGATCACTATGGTTATTTGTGGATCGCCACGTCCGGTGGTGGATTGGCTCGTTTTGATGGTCGGGAATTCAAGGTTTATTCTACACTTGACGGATTGCTAAGCAATATTGTGACATCGCTTTTCATTGATTCCAAACAGAACATCTGGGCCGTGCATCCTCATGGACTGACGCGCTTTGATGGATTGAACTTTAAGAAATTTCAACCTTCCATATCCAACGAAGGACTCAAGCGGGTGCGGCGGGTGGTGGAACATCATGACACTATTTTCATTGTTTCTAATCCGGGCATGATCGGTAAAATATTTCAGGACTCCGTTTTCTATTGGTCGAAGCATATTTTCCCACATAAATCAATCTTTTTCACACATGTTTCAACGGATCACCAAATTTGTTTTTACCTGAATGACAGTTCGTTTGTTGTCCCCTCGCGTGAAGGCTACCGACGATTTTCTCATTCCAAAATATTTGGAAAAGCATTCAATATTTTTAACCACGCAAACGAAGTATGGGTTGACACCGACCGTGGCGCCTTTGCATTGGATTTAAAGACCGGGGCCATCGACCAGCGAAAGAAAATGATGAATCGCTACATTGTTTGTTATGATAGCGTTCAGGATACCTATTGGACGCGTGATGAGCGCACGCTGTTTCGTGAACACGTGAACGACGGAAAAATTGAAATCGATACGGTCTTAAAAAATATTCCGATCACACAAATACTGCTCGATTCGGAAGGAAATACCTGGTTTGGAACTGCAGGTAAGGGCCTTTACCGTTACTATGCACGGGATTTTGACCAATGCGGATCGGATCAGTTGCGTTCCGTGATGGCGATCGAAAAAGATATGATTGGTGGCACTTGGCTGGGGTCCGTCGCTTTGTGGCGGATTTCCAAAGGAAAGACAAAATCATTTCCATTGCCAAATGGTGATGATGACGGAGTTCGTACTATCCGAACAAGCCCTTCCGGCGAAGTATGGGTAGGATCATTTTCAGGTTTAGGAAGATATTCCGAATCGCATGAAAAATTTTCATGGTACACGCGGGAACATGGACTCTCGAGCGCCTATGTCACTGCATTGGATTTCGATGATCAGGGAGGTTTGTGGATTGGCACGATTGGGGGAGGGTTGAATTATTATAATGGAAAGCAGTTTAGACCATTTGCCGATCAGCATGGGCTGCGTACAAAAAACATTTCTTCACTCCGTTATATGCCCTCAACAAAATCCTTATTCATCGGAACGGAGTTTGGGCTCAGTGTTTTAAAAAACAATAAGATTGCATCCATACCCTTGCCGGAATTTGAAAACACCACGGTCTTATCGTTGAGTGTTTTCCGTGACTCACTTTTGCTAGCCGGTTCGGGTGGGGCGGGAGTAGCAGTGATTGATCCCAAAAGGTTTACAAAAAAATTAATGGGGCCGCGCGAAGGCCTTCCATCCGGTTTTGTCTTTTTTGTGGCAGCAGATGAAACTGACCGTATTTGGGTGGGCACAGAAAAGGGAATCACACGCCTGAAACTGGATAGGCAATTGGAAATTACTGAGACACGTGATTATGGTCATGACAATGGGTTGATCGGAATTGAAACCAACCAAAACGCCTATTATTTGTCTGCCAAGGAGAAATATTTTGGACTGATTGATGGACTATATCAATTCAATGAATCAGATGGCCAATCATTTAAGTCCTACCCGGTACACCTCACCGATATAGAAATACAATACGGTGAAGTTTCCCTTCGGCAATTTGGTAAAAGTCAGTCGGGTTTTTTTAAAATTCCCGCTGCTCCGGTGCTGCCATCTGACAAGAACCACATCACCTTTCATTTTAACCGCGCGGATAAGCGTTATCCAAGTTCAGTTCGTTACAAATACTTTTTGAAGAACTTTGACAAAACATGGTCACAACCTACTGCGATGGGCCGAGTGACATATAGTAATCTTCCGCCAGGGCAATATGTATTTAATGTTGTCGCTACGGACAAGATTGGCAGCTGGGATGCTCGCCCGCTGGAATACTCCTTCTCAATCAAGGCGCCGTTTTACCAGACAGCGGCGTTTTATCTTGTGATTGGCGGGTTGTTTTTGGGGTCGATGGTGTTATTCGCCCTGGTGCGCATGAGGAAAAATATCTCCAGGGTGATCGAGGTGGAGCGAATCCGCCAGCAAGAACAGGAGTCGCTGCGAAAGGAAATTGCGCGTGATTTCCATGACGAGATGGGCAACCAGCTTACCCGGATTATTAACTATGTGAGTCTCATGCGCCTCAACGGTAATAACCATGGACCTGACCTTTACCGAAAAGTAGAAGAGTCCGCCAAGTATTTGTACAACGGCACACGTGATTTCATCTGGGCCATTGATCCGGTAAATGACGACCTGGCAAAATTATTTCTACACGTGCGCGACTTTGGAGAAAAGTTATTTGAGGAAAAGGGCATTCAATTCAGGGCCTACAATGAGACCAAGGAAAAAGTGAAACTTCCATATGGCTTTAGCCGGGAAGCCAACCTGATCTTCAAGGAAGCTATGACGAATGCCTTTAAACACTCAAATGCCGGAAATGTATCGTTTTATTTGCGTCCTTTCGAAACAGGGTATGAAATGGTGTTGGAGGACGACGGTATGGGTCTTGACCTGATGACGATAAAATCCTCTAATGGAATTAAAAATATTCGCACACGTGCAGAAAAAATACAATCTTCGTTACTATTTGAAAAAACAGCCGGTGGCCAAGGCACCCGGGTACAACTCCGATTTTCCACAACTAAAAAGAAAACCTATGATACCGGTCACGAAAAAACGCGTTCTTATCGTTGAAGATGATGCTGAGATCCGCAATAGCTTTGTTTTAATCGTCAACAGCTCACAGAAATTTGCTGTCGTAAATGCATACGGCAGTTGCGAAGATGCCATCAAACACCTGGGACAGGACAAGCCAGACTATGTGCTGATGGATATTGAATTGCCGGGCATGAATGGTATTCAAGGCACGCGTATCATCAAAGACAAATGCCCGACAGCCGAAATTATTATGGTGACGGTGTACGAAGACAATGAGCTTGTTTTTGAAGCGATGAAGGCAGGCGCCACCGGGTATATCACGAAAAGTTCGAACCACCTTGAACTGCTGGCAGCACTTGAGGAGATTATGAAAGGCGGCGCACCGATGAGCAGCAAGATTGCGCGTTTGGTGATTGACAATTTCCATATCAACCCCAACTCACCGCTCACGAAACGAGAAACGGAGATACTGGGATTAATTTCCGAAGGAAAAACCTACACACAAATTTCGGAAGAGTTGTTTATCTCCAAAGAAACTTCAAAAACACACATCAAGAACATCTATTCGAAATTGCAGGTGAATAGTAAGTCGCAAGCCCTGGCAAAAGCTGTTCAGGAAAAGTTAATTTGATGCTGGTGTTTAGTGATTTGTCACAAATGGGCTAAAGCCCTTTATCATTCCGAAAAATTGCCACGGCCTTAAGGCCGTGGCAAAAATACCCAACACAAGGTGATTCCTTTCAGATGTTGCCTCGATTATCTTTGACTTATATTTTGGGTAAAGTCAGGTGGTTGCCAACATGGTCATGGGTGGATTTGGGGCAACCACCTTCTTTTTTTATTTCCGCCAGTCACTGTTCTCCTTGAAAACTCCTCTTTGATTCCTTAGCTTTTAGGGTTTTAAAATTCCAGCATGAAAAAAGTACTTCTTGTAACCCTGATGGGCGCTTCCGTATTCACATTTGCGCAAAAGAAAAAATCATCCCCCGAAGAGTCAACACCTCAGAACCAGACCATCGCATCTGCCATCAACGGGAAGACCGCCGGCATGGAAAAATTAGCAGGCTTTTTTGATTATTACTATGATGAGAAACAAGATAAAATTTTTCTCGTGATTGATAAATTTGATTCGGAATTTCTCTACGTTGAATCGCTCACGGCAGCCGTTGGATCCAATGATATCGGTCTTGACCGGAATCAATTAGGACGGGAACGGGTCGTGAAGTTCGAACGAAGAGGCCCGAAAGTTTTACTGACAGAAATCAACCTTGGATTCCGAGCCATCAGCGATAATGCTGCCGAACGCAAGGCCGTTCAAGAAGCCTTTGCACAGTCCGTGCTGTGGGGTTTTGCTGTAATGACAGAAGAGAATGGGAATGTACTCGTTGATGCATCCGACTTTTTTTTACAAGATGCCCATGATGTGATCGGCGTACTCAGAAATGCACAACAAGGAAACTATTCACTGGATAAATCGCGGTCATCATTTTACATGCCTCGAACAAAGAACTTTCCTAACAATGCCGAGTTTGAAGTGACGTTGACGTTCACCGGCCAGCCAATGGGTGGATTTATTCGAAGTGTAACACCCACTCCGTCAAGTGTTACAGTCCGTGAACACCATTCGTTTGTGCAACTTCCGGATGGGAATTACAAAACTAGAAAGTTTGATCCCCGCGCAGGTTACTTTAACTTTTCGTATTACGACTATGCTACTCCCATCAGTGAGCCAATCGAAAAACGTTTTATTACCCGTCATCGGCTGACTAAAAAAGATCCTTCCGCAGCCATGAGTGAACCTGTAAAACCCATCATTTATTACATGGACCCTGGTGCACCCGAACCGATTCGGTCGGCATTGATGGAAGGAGCGCAGTGGTGGAATCAAGCCTACGAGGCGGCTGGCTATAAAGACGCCTTTCGTGTGGAGTTGCTTCCGGAGGACGCCGACCCCATGGATGTTCGTTACAATCTTATTAACTGGGTGCATCGGTCTACGCGTGGATGGTCGTACGGTTCGTCTGTCACGGACCCGCGCACCGGAGAAATCATCAAAGGTCATGTTACGCTTGGCTCGTTGCGTGTGCGTCAGGATTTTTTGATTGCTGAAGGATTGCTTGCTCCATACGAAGACGGTAAGCCGGTGCCAAAAGAAATGGAGCGGATGGCCCTGAGCAGACTAAAGCAATTGGCAGCTCATGAAGTGGGTCACACGCTGGGACTATCGCATTCGTATTCGTCCAGCAGCGAAGGCCGGGCTTCGGTGATGGATTATCCTCACCCGTTCGTAAAACTGACGAACGGAAAAATTGATCTAAGTAATGCATACGATGACAAGATTGCGCCCTTTGATAAAGTGGCGATCGCTTATGGTTACCAGGATTTTCCCACGGGCACCGATGAAAGCAAGGCGTTGAACGACATCATTCAAAATTCATTGAAGGCTGGCCTTACCTTTTTGTCCGATCAGGACGGCCGTCCGCTGGGCGGCGCTCATCCGTACACGCATTTGTGGGACAATGGAAAAGATCCAGCCGAAGAATTAAACCGGGTCCTTGAAATTCGTGCTGTGGCCATACGCAACTTTGGGGAAAATAATATTAAGCCGGGGGCACCCATGGCCACACTGGAAGAAGTTCTTGTACCTATGTATTTTTTCCACCGTTACCAAACAGAAGCTACGTCGAAAGTTGTGGGTGGTCTTAACTATCGATATGCCATTCGCGGTGATGGCCAGCCCGTTACCGAATTACTTACCCCGCAGCAGGAATTGAATGCGTTGGAAGCCCTGTTGAAGACAGTACAACCATCAACATTGATGTTACCTGAAAACCTTTTGAAAATAATTCCACCAAGGCCACTCGGATATAACCGCCATAAAGAGTTGATAAAAGTCAGAACTGAATTGACGTTCGATCCATTAGCCGCTGCGGAGACGGCCGCGGATCTTACCTTTAGCCTGGTGTTTCACCCCGCCAGGGCGAATCGTTTATTTGAACACCACTCCCGTGATGCACGTCTCCCAAGTCTGGAAAGTGTTATCGACCGGATGATGAGTGCCACCATTAAATCAAATCCAAAGACTGGATACGAAGGCGCCGTGCAGATGACTGTTGATTATGCGCTGTTTATCAATCTGGCAAAACTTGCATTGAACAAGGATGCGACCGCCCCAACGAAAGCCATTGGCTTAATGAAGCTGGACCAGCTCAACCGGTGGCTCATGGCTAAAATGGCTGTCACGCAGGATGAGGAATGGAAATCTTTCTACAGTTACCTGGCAGGCCAGATTAAGAAATTGCAAGACAATCCTGGTGAGTACAAACAGGAGAACCTGTTGCCTGCACCTCCCGGCCAACCGATAGGGGATTATGATATGGATTTTTGTGGTAACTAGTGTTGAGTTAAGTATAATTGTCTTATGATCCAGCAATTGACAGATGGGCTGCATTTCAAAGTGTCGCGTTGGACTAAAGTCCATGGTGGCTGGACTTGAATTAACCCCAGCCTTAAGGCTTAGCCTTAAGGCTGGGGTTAATATCGCGATACTGTTAAAGGGCTTTAGCCCAAATGAGTAGTAACCGCGACAAATTGAAATACACCCGACAGTTGACAAGAACTCAATTGACAAAGGAACACGGTCTTTTTCAATTGTGTGCCTTGTCAATTATCAACTTTATGGACGACATTTTATTGTTAACAAGAGACCAAAATATAGGAGACATTAACTACCATTTATGAAACAATCATTGGCGATTCTGATGCTTCTGGCGAGCTGCGTTTGCTCTTTCTCCCAGAAACTTGATATGGAAAAATTTAAGGGAATGAAACCCAGAAGTATTGGCCCTGCCGGAATGAGTGGCCGTATTACAGCAATTGATGCCGTGGTGAGTAACCCCGATATTATTTATGCCGGCGCAGCCTCTGGCGGGGTTTGGAAAACCACCAGTGGAGGAATTTCATGGGAGCCCATATTTGACAAAGAGAGTACGCTGTCAATTGGCGCTATTGCTATTCAACAGGATAATCCTTCTGTCGTGTGGGTTGGTACCGGTGAGGGCAACCCGCGAAACAGTTTGAATGGCGGCGACGGCATTTATAAAAGTCTGGACGGTGGAAAGACATGGAAAAAAATGGGCCTGGAAAAGACACGACACATTCACCGGATTATTATCGATCCAAGAAATACCAACACAGTTTACGTAGGAGCCCTCGGATCACCCTGGGGTGATCACCCGGAGCGAGGCATTTACAAAACATCAGATGGAGGCGTCACCTGGGCACAAATATTGTTTGTAGACACCAAGACGGGTTGTGGAGAATTAGTGATGGACCCCACAAACCCCAACAAGCTCATAGCAAATATGTGGGAGCATCGTCGCCAACCCTGGACTTTCAAATCTGGTGGACCGGGATCGGGAATGCACATTACCTATGATGGTGGGAAGAGCTGGAAGAAAGTTACCAGTAAAGAAGGCCTGCCGGAAGGAGAACTTGGACGGATGGGTATTGCCATCTCGAGAAGCAAACCGGAAATTGTCTATGCCGTAGTGGAAGCAAAGAAGAACGCTTTGTATCGTTCCGAGGATGGCGGAGAAAAGTGGACAAAGATCAACGACAAGGACGAGATTGGCGACAGGCCATTTTATTATTTTGAAATTTATGTAGACTCCAAAAATGAGAACCGGCTTTACACCATCTTCTCCATTATCAATGTAAGTGAAGATGGCGGGAAGTCCTTCTCGAGGCTCCCGGGAGAAATACACCCTGACCATCACGCCTGGTGGATCAGTCCGCAAGATCCAAACTTAATGATTGATGGCAACGATGGCGGTGTGAATATTACCCGCGACAGAGGAAAAACATGGGCCTTTTCCGAAAATATTCCCGTGGGCCAGTTCTACCATGTGAATGTAGACATGGACCAGCCGTACAATGTTTATGGCGGTCTCCAGGACAACGGCTCCTGGGTCGGACCGGCGTATGTTTGGCGGAGCGCGGGCATTCGCAAAGAT
>JANYKP010000183.1 GCA_025358195.1 Cyclobacteriaceae bacterium | reverse complement strand
TAAGTCGCAAGTAGCGCCAATCCAATCAGCTAATGTGGAGATGGGCAGCTTCATGCCCTCTCTTTCAAAGCGTTGAACCTGACGATAGACCGGCAGGTGATCAACATATTTATCAATCACAATTTGCGCTAAAAGGCCAGGTCCGGCTATGCCCTTATCGATAGGACGTACTGGCAATTCTCCGATCACGATCTCTCCCGTTGAAGGATTTACATATTTGTGACGCAGGTATTGACGAACAAACAGTTTTCCGGGAATGCGTTCGAGCTCTTCCGTTATTTCGGGCCCTATATTTTTCCATCCCGTGACATCTTCAGTGGGTTCGATGAACACTTGCTCGCGGGGAAGGCTGGCCGGCAAATGCATCCGTCCGGTCTGTACTTTTTCAGTCGCTGGCTTACCCGCCTTCTTTCGTTGATATTGGATGGTTTCTGTTGCCGAAGAAACAGCTTGTTCTTTGGGTTGAAGGCCTATGTCTAAGGCCAGTTGATCAGCTAATACCGGGGAAACAAATCGCTCGTGTTTAGAGCCGAAAACTAAACGCTCAAGTTGATGAAGTCGCTCTGTTAGCTCAGTAACTTTTATAACAAGTTCTTCGCGTGATAATTCTTCGTATGTCGCTGTTGCAATCAAGTGATGCAAAGATAAAATTCATCACTGTAATCACACAGGAACTGGCTGATTATTCAATGATTTATTTTCTGAAAAATGAAATCTTTTTCTTCTTCGCACCGAACCAAGTGAGATGCCTTGCAAGATCAACATCAACTCATCACTGCGTAACTGAAGGGACATACTTTGTCCATCGATGGAAGGAAGTTCGTAGGTGCCGCGTTCCAGACGTTTGTAATAAATCGAAAATCCATCCCGCTCCCAGAGTAAGAGCTTCACCTGACACCGTCTTTTGTTAAAGAATATAAACACATCTCCGCTCAGCGGATCTTTTTGATTAGGATGATAACGTCTCCAGATGCCTTCCCTCTTGTCATTGATGTAAAGACCACTCATTTCTAATTCACCTCCTCCCCAGCACCACTCCCATATGCCGACTTTTTTTCCTGAAATGTAATTGCCTTTGAAACTCTCATATTCTTCGGTGTATTCACTTTCATAGTATTCTATCCACGGTCCCTCCTTCAGACCGTTTTCATAATGTCCTTTTTCTTTTAGTTTTCCATTTTCATAATAGAATTCCTTAGAGTCCATAATTGAATCTATCTATTTAGTTAAGGCACTCGGTCATCTGTTTCGAAATAAATTTCAACGATCACCTCCAATTGTCATAAATAAATGGCACCCAACGCTTCGCTATCGGAAACTTCGTTTCCGATATATTTTTATTGCTCGTCCTTTATAACCCAGCAAACACCCTATAAATCCTCAAGTCCAGCCCGTGCTCCTCACCCCACCGGCTCCTCCACCCTCAGCGCCCTCCTCAAAATCTTTCCCACATTCGTCTTTGGCAACTCTTTGAGGAACTCAATGTACTTCGGCCGCTTGTAGCCGGTAAAATTTTCTTTGCAAAAATCTTTCACCTCTTCTTCCGTCAGCGATGGATCGCGCTTGACCACATAAATTTTTACGGCCTCCCCGCATTGCGGATCTTTTACTCCTACCGCGGCCACCTCCAGCACTTTCGGGTGTGTGGCTACCACGCCTTCGATCTCGTTGGGATAAACATTAAATCCTGAAACAAGAATCATGTCCTTCTTGCGGTCTACGATCCGGATGTATCCGTCTTCGTCCATCACGGCGATATCACCGGTCTTGAACCAGCCGCCGGGATGAAAAACGGTGGAGTTGTCTTTCTGCCAGTAGCCTTTGAAAACCTGCGGGCCGCGCGCGCATAGTTCTCCTGCTTCACCAAATGGCATCACCCTTCCTTCATCGTCCATCATCTGGATTTCCGTGCTGGGTATCGGTAAACCGATGCTACCCATTCTTTCCTTTCCGCCAATCTGGTAAGTGAGCACGGGCGATGTTTCGCTCAATCCATACCCCTCGCTGATGGTGACTCCGGTTTTTTCAAGCCACCGTTTGAACACAACTTCTTGCAAAGCCATTCCTCCCGTGCTGCAACTTTTTATTCCTGAAAAATTGATGTCACCAAAATCCGGATGGTTGAGCAATGCGTTGTACAAGGTGTTGACACCGATGATCATCTGGAAAGGTTTCTTGAGGATTTTTATAAATCCGGCAAAGTCCCGTGGGTTGGTGACCAGCAAACCGGTCATCCCCGTGTTAATGCCCAGGAAGCTCAAGGTAAGTGCATAAATGTGGTAAAGCGGCAAGGGGATGACGCCCACATCACCGGGCTCCAGCGGTCCCCTGGCGGTGTTCTTCAATACCGGCATCACCTGCCAGATGTTTGACAATACATTGCCGTGGGTTAATTCCGCTCCTTTGGACAAACCGGTGGTGCCACCGGTATATTGCAGAAAGGCCGTGTCCTCTTTTTTTCTTGCAACGGGTTTAAATGTTTTGCTCTTCCCTTTTGCCAACGCACTTGAAAATGAAATGGCATTCGGCAAGCTGTACGCTGGTACCATCTTCTTCACCTTCTTCACCATAAAATTCACCAGCAGTTTCTTAATTCCCATCAAGTCACCGACTTCCGTAACGATGACCGTTTTGATGGAGGTCTGGTCAAGGATTTTTTCGAGGTTATGCGCGAAGTTCGCCAGGATGACGATGGCGACCGCCCCACTGTCTTTGAACTGGTGCTGCATTTCGCGCGGTGTGTACAACGGATTCGTGTTCACCAGGATCAATCCTGCCTTGAGTGCACCGAGCATCGCCACCGGGAATTGCAAAATATTTGGCATCTGGATCGCGATCCGGTCGCCTGGTTTCAATTGGCAATCATGTTGAAGAAAGGAAGCAAACTGTGTGGCGAGCGTATTGAATTTCGCGTAGGAGATTTGCTTGTCCATGTTTTCGAATGCAGGTATGTCTGCAAATTTCTTACAGGCATCTTCGCACATGGCAGCGAGGGAATCAAACGGAGGTTCTGTCATTTCCGGGGTCATGTAAGCCGGATAGTTTTGCAGCCATGGTCGTGGATTCATAACTTCAATCGTTTGTTTACCGACGAAAGTAGCAATTTTACCCTTCACTTAAATCAATTTATAGGCCGCTTTTCATATTGTCACTTGAGTTGGGCTAAAGCCCTTTTGGCATTCAAAATAACCCCAGCGCCTTAAGGCTGGGTTTATTGGGTTCTACCTACAAATCCAACCTTATCCTGTTTGTAATGCCGTCTTGAGGTGATTTTCATAATACGAATTTGCCAAATTCCCACAGTGCGCATGAGCCCCGTTAGGGACTTAATATTTATAGCTCCGGATGAAGTCCGGGGCCGCGACAGTGAGCGACAAACAGGGCCACAGGAAACCTTCATCGGGCTAATAATTCTCTGGCCCGCATTGATGAACGACATCAGACTTCGATCACTTGTCTTCGGGTTCACACGTGGCGTTGTTATGCTTCACGTGCGTGAATGCGGGCCAGAAAATGTGAAGATCGATGCAGGGTTCCTGTGGCCCGTTCACATTCTTCGCTT
>JANYKP010000179.1 GCA_025358195.1 Cyclobacteriaceae bacterium | reverse complement strand
AAACCACCAACGTTGTGGCAACCTGACGATAATAAATTGATTACTTTTATATCATAAATCCTGATTGTATGAAATCCCACATCACGCGCAGAGAATGGTTCCGATCAGCCATTGCAGCAAGTGCTACAATTCCACTGAGTCTTTCGTTTGTTCATGAATTGGCTGCAGCCCCGGCTAGTAAAGCTGAAATGGACTATTTGAGTTTGTTTAAATCAGGCGCGAAACTTATTCGCCTTGGTTCCAATGAGAATCCGTATGGACCTTCCGCAAAGGCAAGGGAAGCAATAAAAGCATCGATCGGAGATGGAAATCGCTACGGATTTGAAATTTCCGATGAATTGAAACAGCTGCTGGCCACCAAGGAAGGAGTTAGTCCTGAACATATTTTGCTAGGAGCAGGATCGGGTGAAATGCTGGCCCTTACCGGAATGGGTGTAGGGCTGGAGGGCGGTTCTGTTTTATCAGCCTGGCCTACATTCCCGATGTTAATGAATTTCGCTACGAAATTTAATGCGCGCTGGGACAAGGTAAACCTGGATCAATACCTGGTTCATGATCTTGAAGCGATGGCCTCCGCTGTAAAGCCGGACACAAAAATACTGTTTGTCGTAAATCCCAATAACCCTACCGGCACTGTACTGGATCCTAACAAGTTGAAAAACTTCTGTCTTGAAATGTCCAAAAAAACGATCGTGTATGCTGACGAAGCGTATCTTGAATTTCAGGAGCCTTCCCAACAGGTGTCGATGGTGGAATTGGTGCGGCAGGGCCATAATGTAATCGTCTCCAAAACATTTTCAAAAATTTATGGATTAGCAGGTATCCGGGTTGGTTACGTAATAGCGAAGCCCGAACTAATCCAAAAGCTGGCGAAGTATCAGCCAGGAACCATTCTTAATCAGGCAGGAATTGCTGCCGCGAAAGCGAGTCTGGGTGATGAGGAATTTATGGCGTACTCACGCAAAATGAATGCGGCTGCCAGAAACTATTTCACGCAATACCTTGATCAGAAAAAGTGGTTCTATGGCAAATCAATAACAAATGTGGTTTTATTCCCTGCGCCAAAGGATGGTAAGACAATTCTTGAACAGACGGAACAGCGCGGTTTCCAAATCCGCGTATGGGACTACATGGACAAGGAGTGGTGCCGTGTGAGCATTGGTACACTAGATGAAATGAAACAGTTTACGAAAGCATTTGATGAGGTAATTGCAGCGTGATAAGACCGATTTCATTTTTCTATCCCTGCCTGAAAGTCAGGCAGGTTTTTTATTTTATAACAGCGACTATAATACTTTTTACGGTCCAATCCTGTTCAAGCGATTTATCAGACCCTCAAAAAATTGTTGACAGCGCCATCCGCGCATACGGAGGAGAAAAATATCTGCATAACACTATTGAATTTGACTTTCGCGACCGTCACTACATTGCGAAAAGGGAAGTAGGCCAATTTTCTAAGGAAAGGATCTTTTTTAAAGACTCAACCTCCATCGTCCATGACATCCTTACCAATGATAGCTTCGTCCGGAAGATTGATGATAAGGTTGTGTCACTACCCGACACCATGGCGAAGAAATACACGGCGAGTATCAACTCGGTCATCTATTTTTCCCTGCTGCCTTACGGTTTGAATGACCCCTCCGTCAAAAAGAAATTTTTAGGGACTACGGTCCTTGAAGGACAGCCCTATTATAAAGTTGAAGTTACTTTTGGAGAGGGTGGAGGGGAAGGTTATCAGGATATGTTTTATTATTGGATCCATCAAAAGAATTTTACGGTTGATTACCTGGCCTATTTTTATCAGGAAAATAATGTATGGGATATCCGTTTTCGAAAGGCAATGAACCGAAGGGAAATTAATGGAATTCTGTTCCAGGATTATATTAATTACAAACCCAAAGCGTCTAATAAAAAATTTGAGGAGGTTGATGAGCTTTTTACTTCGGGTCAATTGGAGGAACTGAGTCGAATCGTTCTTGAAAATATTACAGTAAAATAAGTTTTTCCTGCAGATCCCTGGATCGTTTTAGGTAAAACAGTACAGCTAACCTGAACTTCACACTGCTTTACCGGCCTTTGGAAGTAAGGGCCAGCAGTTTGAAACTTAAAAAACCTGTTAGCGTCACGGTAGCCCCAACCATTATTCCAAAGTGTCCGGTTGAAAGCTGCATCCAGGAAGAAACCGATTTGTCAATATTGTTTAATCCCATGAATAAGACAGTGGCAAAAATCAGTACCAACACAAGATTGTAGAATGGTGAGTGCCGGTGTTCGGAAGGGATGATCACGGGATCATTGATAAGCAAAATCAAATATGCAGTAAGGAGCGGTAGTACCAACCCGTTCAAGGCCTGCACCGCCAGGATAACCGGGATTGGTTTAACACCACTAATTCCAAAAGCAAAACCAGTTAGCAACACCAAAGCCCATATGATCCGTTGCCACCGATTATTCCAGGCAAATACGGAGGAGGCAATGATGGATGCTGCATAGGGTGATGTGATAGCAGATGAAAAGCCCGCTGCAAAAAGTCCGACACCCAGAGCGACCCCACCCAGGGATCCAATATTTTCTGTAAGGGCTTGTCCAAGCTCATGAAAGTTTGAAAAGGATTTAACGGCGGTTCCCGCTATAAGTATGGCAGCAGTAATCAGACCGCCGATGAGTACTGAAATCGTCAAGCCTATGCGCATGAGCGGAACTGTTTGTCCTTTGCTGATGCCGGAACCAAGAAAAATATTGTAGGGAACGATGGTGGTGCCGACCAATCCCAGCGTCAGCAACTCTGAGCCATACGGAATGGAGGGGACGAGCGATGTTTGAAGATACTCAAGAAAGGAAAATGGCCGGTTGACAGCCAATGCAAAAAAAGCGACCCCCATGAGTCCAACCAGGAAGGTCATCAGCCAACCAATTGCGTCCCGTTTGCCCGTCCACAAAATGATGGCGCTTATTCCTGTTATAAGAATCGTAAGAATTCTCGTATCGATGGATGTCATCAAATTCAAGCCCGATACTGCTCCAAGAATATTGCCTGCTTCATAGGCGGCACACCCGAGGATGACGGGGCCCCCTAAAATGAATTTCAGCCAAGTGCTGGTTTGTTGACCGTACTTTTTAGTTAACGCTTGCCCCATGCTGAGACCGCTCGCGATCGCCAGGCGGCCTGAAACTTCCTGCAGTAAAATGCATGCGATGGTGGCAAATGTTACGGCCCAAAGCAAATCCAATTGGAATAATGAGCCCGCTGCTGCTGCCGTGGTCACTGTACCCGGTCCGATAAACGCAGCTGAAATGACCGACCAAAGTATAATACTGGATAAGGTCTTTTTGCGGGTCACCTGGAAGTTAAGACTGCGATTTACGATAAATGTCTAAATTTAAGGGCCCTTTTTATCATTTAGCCAAACGGCATGTTTAAGATTCTCTTTGTTTTTGCCCTTTTTGCGCCGTTTTTGACAAATGCACAGCGCGGGAAAATCGTCAAGCCAGCCACTACCACCGTGATGGATCCAAACCAGGATGGGTTTGTCTCAAAAACTTCGGTCGGTTTCTCCAACGATGGATACAACGTGGATGAGTTTGAGATACCGATGTTTGGTATACCCATCAATGGATCAGGAGATGTATTGGCCGATAATCAGGCGGGTGCAAAATGCGGCATCACCGACATTACGGTTGACTCCAAAGGATACGGTGTTTACGGCGTAATCGATAACTCAAACAATTTGATTTTCCGATTTCGACTGGGGACAAGCAATCCCAGCGTTGAAGCGTACACTATTTTAATCGATACCGATGGCCGGATGGGTACCGATGATCCGAACTCAACCCCCAATAATCCGGGGTTCGAAATTGACATCACGCTTATAAAGAACAGCAATAAAGGCGTATACATTTTTAATATAGACGGAATTGAAAGCTGCCCCGTCCCCTTACGAAACTATGGTTTTGATTCCCACTTCCAGATATCCATTGCGGATGTAGTAAGTTGCAGTGATCCGGATTATTTCTATGATTATTATGTTCCCTTTGCTGATTTAGCAACTCTTTTTGGAATCACGAAGGATACCGAGTTGCGTTTCGTTGCA
>JANYKP010000102.1 GCA_025358195.1 Cyclobacteriaceae bacterium | reverse complement strand
GCGGGCTGAAACAACGAAATTCTCCATCGGTCCGAAAGATAGTTTTTTTGGAAGGCTTGACAGCGGTTGTTGAAAAATTGTGAATGAAATAAACCTGACGGACTTGAAAAGTGTGAGTCAACTAAGACCCCTGAGTGCAATGGAAGTATCTCACCATCAAAGTATGGTACAATACTTGCCTTAACAGGGGATGCGGAAAATCCGGATTATTCTTACCTGTTATCGGTATATCGCTATTCCAGGACCGGTTATTACGTTGGTGCTGTCATATCAGCTTTGGCTTTCACAAAGCTGGTACTTTCTTCCCTTCGCTATCTCGGCAAAAATTATAACCACAGGTCTTTTATTGCTATTTATTTTTATTTTCAGATCAAAACAGTTTTATTTTTTCAACAATCTGGGTCTTTCCAATGCTTCAGTTTATGGAGCAATGACATTTATTGACTTCTTCATCGCTGCAACGACTTTTACAATCACGCTGCAACTCCTATGAACGTCCTCGAATTCGATAGTTTGTATCTTGAGTTTGGGGCCAAAAGGATTCTCTCCAGTATTTACATGAAATGTGAGACCGGTAAAATCACTGCGCTCCTTGGAAGAAATGGATCTGGAAAATCGTGCCTGATGAAGATTGTTTTTGGCGCATTGCATTCGGAGAATAAATCGGTTCGCATCAATGGTATTTCATTACATGGAAATTATTTTACAAAGGAAATCATTTCTTATCTGCCCCAAGGCCATCTCATCCCACCCTTCCTAAGAATTCGGGAAGCCATTAATCTTTTCAAGGTAGATGCTGGATTAATAATCCAATCTTTTCCCGAGTTTGTTGGTCTGTTAAAGAAGAGAACAAGCGAACTATCCGGAGGGCAACTTCGATTTTTGGAAGTTTTATTGATTCTGCATTCGCGTCATTCATTTTGTATTCTGGATGAGCCCTTTTCAGGCCTGATGCCACTACAAATTGAAAAACTCCAACATATACTTCGTACTGCAAAAAACAACAAAGGAATTCTAATCACCGATCATTTGCATCGTTATGTACGATCAATTTCTGATAATCTGTATGTGCTGAATCAGGGTAAGACTTATTTCATCAAGGAGGAGCAACAGCTCATTGATTTGAGGTATCTGACAACGATTTCGTAGAAATAGAATCCGAGCCCGATCTTGATCTTGTTGATTATATCTTCTCCGTCAAAATAGCCAAGAAGGTTTTCACCGCTTCCATATAATTCCCCACACGGATGTTCTCATTTTCCGCATGTTGATTGTTGTCCGGATTTACGGTAGGAACAGCAACAGCAGGCAGCCCCAACGTAATCACAAAAGGCGAAATTGGAATGGAGCCGCCCGCCGTTCTGATTTTTATGGGCGCTTTTCCGAAGGCTTTGATCATCGCCTTGCTGAGCCATTTGCCGCAATCAGAGTCAAAGGGGGTTTGAAAGGCTCCGTACGAAATACTGGATCTCATCGCAGCGATCTTCGGATACTTCATTCGCTCTTCTTCTGTCGGCTCGTTCGACACGATGTAAAAGCCTTGATTTTCTACGTGTTTGCGCACAAGATCAATCAATCGTTGAGGGTTGCTGGAGGGTACCAGGCGAATGTCAATCTCGGCGGTGGCATTGGCGGGTATCAGGGTTCGTGCCTTTTCTCCGACATAAAGAGCATTAAGTCCGCGGATATTTAAGGATGGATATTGCAACGACTCCTGGAAGTTGTGACCAACCTGGTCGGGTGCGGCGATGCCCAGGAACTTTTTAATTTCATTTTCATCATCCGGCACTTGCTGAAGTATTTTCTTTTCTTCCTCCGTCAGGATTACACCATCGTAAAATCCAGGGAGCGTGACGACGCCCCTATCATCTTTCATGGAACCCAACAACTGGGCAAGCCGTAGAGCAGGGTTCGGTGTGTAGTTTCCATAGTTGCCACTGTGTACCGGCACACGAGGGCCAAACGTGGTGAGTGTGATTTCACAAATACCGCGCGCACCAAATGAAAGTGTAGGCTGATTGCTGATGTGACGCGGACCATCGAAAATGATCAGCATATCGGCGGCCAGCTCTTTTTTATAATTTATAACAGCTGCCGGCAGATTGGGCGAGCCCAATTCTTCTTCAAAGTCCATGATGACTTTTATATTGAAGTTGGGTTCTGTCTTGAGCTCTTTTAAGGCATCCAGGGACGCAAGGAACGCCATGGCAGGGCCTTTTGCATCGGATGTAGCCCGCGCAAAGATTCGCCATTCAGGATTGACAGTCATGAAGAGATTGTCGTAAGAAATGATCTTCCAATTTCCCTGTGCATCTTTTTCTTTCAGAACAGGTTTCCAGGGATCCTCCTGTTCCCAGGCGGCCGGGTTCACGGGCTGTCCATCAATTTGTAAATAAATCAAGACAGTTTTCGAAGGATTTTTAACGGTCCTCTCAGCCAGCAGCAACGGGGCCGCCGCAGTCTTTAATCGCAGCGTGGAGAAGCCCCGTTTGGCAAATGCGGCTTCGCACCACACCACATTTTTTTCAATATCGTTTGGGAAATGAGCATCGTTTGTCAGGCTCAGTAGATCATAAAACTCCTGAAAAGAAGCTATAGCGTGTTTCTTAGAAACACTTTCTAAATCAAGCCGGCCCTTTTGTGCATAGGTGCTGGTTATTGCCAGAACGAGTAACAATGAAAATGTTGCTTTAATCATATTGATTCTTTGAACTGGAGTTGAGGTAAGTATAAATTGTCCTTATGACTTCAGTAATTGACAGTTGACAAAGGAACACGGTCTTTGTCAATTGCCTGGCTTGTGTCAATTGTCAACTTTCTACCGGACCCCTCGTTTTAAAAGGAGTGGTTTACTTTATATATTTTTCCGTTAGTGGAAACCCGATACTTTCAGCGCACCAGAAAATGTTTATTACATAATAGCGATGGCCATCATGAAATAATTGGATGCTGTTGATGCCTCGGTTAGTCACGGGCCCATCTTTCTTTTCCTTTGTTTCGTAGGTACTAAACAGGTGGGTTACTGTTCCGTACGATTCCGTGACGCGATGAAGTTCGCGTTCAAAAAATCCGGTGGAGATCCTGGAAGAGAATAGTGTGATGTATTCCTCGGGAGATAATGCCTTCAATGTCAGTTCCCCGTTTTCACTTTTTCGCGTGGGGATTAATCTCGTTTCCGGCTTAAACAGGTTCCTAAACCGGTCCCAGTCGCGCGCCTGTCCGGCCTCACCGGATATGACTGCATACAGGGCGCTGACGATCGCATCCACGGATTTGACATCGTCCTGATAATCTTTTTGCTGGGCGGAAGCCATCGACATACTCAGAAGAAAAATGGCACCTATGAATGACCGTTTCATGATTATTTTTTTTGAAAGTTATAAAAAAGACTGCATTGATATTAACTCCACCAGTGTTCAGGAGTTTTGGGCTAAAGCCCTACTCTTCCCTTCTCCAATAATCCCCGGCCTAAAGTCCGGGGTTACTTCTTAGGAGTTTTGGGCTAAAGCCCTACTCTTCCCTTTCTCCACTAATCCCCGGTCTAAAGTCCGGGGTTACTTTTCTATGCATTTTCGTGGCGACAATTTGAAAGGTACTTCTGAAGTAAACCAACGGACGGCATTTGTTACTTTTGTTTGAATGAATCCGGCCCCAAAATATTCTGTCGTAATTCCCGTGTACAACCGGCCGGAAGAGTTGGATGAGCTTTTGCAGAGCCTTGTAGCTCAAACCTTCCGGAATTTTGAGGTAATCATTGTTGAAGACGGCTCTCAACTCACATCGGAGACCATTTACGAGAAGTATTCCAGCAGGCTTGCAATTCACTATTTTTTTAAGCCCAACTCCGGCCCCGGCCCCAGCAGAAATTATGGTTTTGAAAAGGCCCGTGGCGAATATTTGGTGGTCTTTGATTCTGATTGTATTCTTCCGGCTACTTATTTGGAATCGGTCGAAAAGGTACTTGCCGTGAACCGATTGGATGCGTGGGGAGGCCCTGATCGTGGTCATGATAAATTCACAGCGCTTCAACAAGCGATGGCGTACACCATGTCTTCCGTGTTGACCACCGGGGGCATTCGTGGAGGCGAAAATCAGGCAGACCGATTTCAACCACGCAGTTTTAATATGGGGATGAGTCGAAAGGTTTTTGAATTCACGGGTGGCTTTACACTGGATCGCCTGGCGGAGGATATTGACTTAAGTATCCGTATGAAAAAGCAAGGCTTTCGAGTGGGATTAATACCAGAAGCTTTTGTCTACCACAAGCGAAGAACCAACTTGCAGGAGTTTTTCAAACAGGTGCAGGGTTTTGGCAGGGGCCGGGTACGTGTCGGGAAAATTCATCCGGGAGAAGTGAAAATTACCCATTGGTTTCCAGCAGTTTTTCTAATGGGCCTGATCAGCATACCCTTTCTATTTCTTTTTAATCCGATCGTTGGATCTTTGGCCACAGGACTTTTAATAATCTATTTGACTGCTATCTTTTTTGATGGACTTAAAGCAACGCGCTCGTCTGTGGTTGCGCTGCTCGGCATTCCTTCTGCTATGGTTCAGCTCACTGGGTATGGACTGGGTTTTCTAAAAGAGAAATTGAAATATATTTGAGAATGAGGTTTTGCCACGGATTGCACGGATTACCACGGAATAATTATCTGTGCCAATCGGTGAAATCTGTGGCAAGGTTAAATCTCTTTCTGGGACAGCGGGAAAATAATTCCTGAGATATTAAACTCTAGATCAATTGGCTGAAAACCCCCTCATTTATTTCATGCTTACCGTTGAAGACAATTTTCTCCGGTTGTATCCCGAGCTTAATGGCTAGTTCATCAAAATCATTCATTCGATCGGCAGTCATCAGTGGGTCTTGGTCACCTACTACCATGTATGTTTTCTTGGAGGTTAGAATATCATGGCCAATCTGAAAGTCCATGTCGGGCGGAAATAACCCTGCCCACATAACGAGTTTTTCAAATTTAAATTTCCCATGTGTCGCCCACCGACAAGCCGTAGCGCATCCTTGTGAGAAGCCGAGCAATGTTATGGGAGCATGGGAGAACCCTTTTAGTTCTTTCTCATAGATCGAATTCAGGTATAGAATGTAATTATCAATGTCCATCAATCGGTTTTCGCGTGTCATCCAGGTAGCGCCGACTTTATTATCTCTCCGGCCCTGCTCTGTTAATTCGGCCAAATAAAAATGGGAAAGTCCTTCGGGGGCGATGACACAGATATTCTGGTCGTTTAGTTTTTCAAATTTTTTAATGAAGTATTTGGCCAGCTGGCCGTAGCCATGCAACACAATCCACACCTGGCGTGTAGCAGCGTCCAGTGTTCCAGATTTATAGTACCGTGCTCTAAAAAGGAACTCAATGCTTTTCTCTTTCATGCCTCACCTTACTCCTTCAGGTTGGATGAATCGAAACTCAGCGGGAGTAATGTATCGGCAGAGGAGCATTTGGCCCACTTTTGATCGGACCCGAGCATAATTACCTCCATGGCACTCTCCTGGCGCGCCTCAAACTCAAGCATGACCTGCCGGCAGGCACCGCACGCAGTAGCGCTGGATAATTCCTTATGATTTTTCTTGTGGGCCACGATAGCGATTTTCTTTACGGACTTTCCCGGATACTGAGAAGAGGCTGTGTATAGCGCCACGCGCTCAGCGCACATGCAAAGCGGATAGGAAGCATTCTCTTGGTTGGCCCCCAGCACGAGCGTGCCATCCTCCAACAGAAGTGCAGCGCCTACCTGAAACTTGGAGTATGGAGAATAGGAGAGTTGGGTCGCTTCTTTTGCCTTATGGACTAAGTATTTGGATTCTGCATCCAAGTCTTCCAGATTATTGAAGAGGGCTATGCCTTTCATAAAATAGATTTTTTGTACCGTGGGGTATGAAAGTTAAACCATTCCCATGACAATGGAAAATGAATCCCAAATTCAGGATAAATTGGGGAAAAATTAAAACTATGCGATCCATCTTAATCTTGGGTGCTGGCCGTTCATCCGCCGCGTTGATTGATTACCTTCTCCAGCAGGCGGTCAACCATGTTTGGGATGTCACCGTGGGGGATGTTTCCTTTGCGGCGGCCGAGGAGCGGATAGGGAATTCAAAAAATGGAATTCCCATCGCATTCGATATTCATCATGAATCTTCAGATGTTGTTATTAAAAAATGTGATATCGTCATTTCATTGATGCCGGCAGCGCTACATCCACTGATTGCAAAGAAATGTTTGTCATACAAGAAACATCTTTTTACAGCCAGTTATATTTCAGATGAAATGAAATCATTTGATGCAGAGGCCCGTAAGAACGGACTTTTATTTTTGAATGAATGCGGTCTCGACCCGGGCATTGACCACATGAGCGCTGTGCAGGTGATTGATCGGATCAAACGAGAAGGTGGTGATCTGCAATCTTTTGAATCATTTACGGGCGGCTTGATTGCACCGGAAACGGATCCCGAAAACCCCTGGCGGTATAAATTCACCTGGAACCCACGCAATGTTGTAATGGCCGGACAGGGCACAGCAAAATTTTTACAGGACGGACAATTCAAATACATCCCGTACCAGCAGCTGTTCAAGCGAATTACTTCTGTTACGGTGCCGGGCTATGGGGAGTATGAAGGCTATGCAAACCGGGACTCGCTCAAGTATCGCGAGACGTATGGATTGCAGAAAATAAAAACCATGCTTCGGGGGACACTGCGTAACAAAGGTTTCTGCGCCGCCTGGGATATCCTTGTTCAGCTCGGTTGCACAGACGACACCTACAAGATGGAAGATGTTTCAAACATGACCCATCAAAAATTTTTTGACGTATTTCTTGACGGTTACCAGAAGTTAAAGACGCTGGAAAAAATTTCCAAAAAATTTCAGATTAGTGTAGATGGCCCTGAGCTAACAAAGCTCAATTGGTCCGGCTTGTTTGATGATACACCAGTAGGATTAAAAGCGGGAACGCCTGCTGAAATCCTGGAACATATTTTAAATAAACGCTGGAGTCTGCATCCGCAAGACCGTGACATGATTGTTATGTGGCACCGGTTCCGTTTCGTTCGTGAAGGTAAGGAGCGGGAGATACAGGCATCACTGGTTGCGCTTGGTGATAACGCTGTTAAAACCGCGATGGCTAAGACGGTTGGATTGCCGTTGGCGATTGTGGCTAAATTGCTCCTGCAGGAAAAGATTAGCTCCAGGGGTGTGGTAATTCCTGTCAGCAAAGAATTCTATGAGCCTGTTATGAGGGAATTGAAGGAGTTGGGGATTGTATTACAGGAAAACTTGATTGATTAGTTAATCATTTAGTTTTTATTTTCGATTCGGGGGTGGAGAAAACTCTCCCACACACAGCTCTTTCTCATCTTCATAAAAATGCGTTGATGCGAAACGATCCCAGCCGCGGGCGGGTAGGCTCCCCCTGCACCTCCTCCTCTGAATGTGGCCCCTTTGATAGGAAAGTGTGATTGATTCGTTGGACAAATCATTTTTATTTTTGGAATTAATAGTCGCCTTCACCTGCGTCCCAGTTGTATGGGATGTCCCCCGCTGGCGGGGATTTAGGGTGTGGAAAAAACTCAACTATGAAAGCAACTA
>JANYKP010000317.1 GCA_025358195.1 Cyclobacteriaceae bacterium | reverse complement strand
CTGGAGATGGCGATGGGTGAAGCTACCGGACTAATGCGCTCGATCCGTAGAGATCAGATAGGGAATCCAAACTCTTTTGAGTTGGATAAGAGTGATACGCTTTCAGAACTAAATAATCTGATGAGTATTATTACCTGGGTTGGGCTGGGTATTGGATTTGTCACCTTGCTGGGTTCCTCCATTGCCCTAATGAACATCATGCTGGTGTCGGTAACGGAAAGGACACGGGAAGTTGGGGTAAGAAAAGCATTGGGAGCTACGCCTTTTAAGATACGTCAGCAATTCATAATCGAAGCCATCGTGGTCTGTTTGATGGGAGGCATTGCAGGGGTAATTCTTGGAGTCATCGCAGGAAATTTGCTAGCAAGTGTTATGAATATGGCATTTGTTCTTCCCTGGCTTTGGATGATCGTGGGGTTAATCGTTTGTGTTGCCGTGGGACTACTGTCCGGCTACTACCCGGCAAACAAAGCGTCGAAGCTCGACCCTATAGAATCACTGAGGTTCGAATAAACGAGGCCCTCGTTCTGAAGAAATAATTTTCTTTTCTTTACCGCCTGGGAGAGATGCCAGAGTGGCCGATCGGGGCGGTCTCGAAAACCGTTATCCGCGCAAGTGGATCCAGGGTTCGAATCCCTGTCTCTCCGCTTTCAACCGCCGAAGCTTCCGCGAAGACGGTTCAAGATTTCCAAAGCTTGTTTCCCGCCCACCCACTCCGGGTGAAAAAAACTATTTTTTTTAAAATTTGTCTTAATTACAGCCACTCTGCTCGTCTTTCATTTAAAAGTATACTTCCGTTTTTGTATGTTGGTAAAAATTTGAGCTATGAACCACCACATTCCTAAAATAATTTGCCTGGTTTTGTTTTGGGGCGTTCTGATTATTTCATGTAAGAAAAGTGATCCTGCACCGCTTGGAGCGCAGGTAAATGCCAAATTTCTCGCCGGAGAGAAGGGGAAAACTAAAAGTTGGAAGTTGCGTGAATTAAGTTTTCAATTTGGTACGAATCCTGCTACAACGCAAACCTTGCCTGGATGCTTCGCGGACAACCTCTACACGTTTTCGAATAATGATTCGCAAACTTATGCCGCGACAGAAGGAACGTCAAAATGTTACAACTCCGATGCCATTGAAAGCGGTACCTGGGCTTTTACACTGGATGGTTTACGACTAAACATCGAAGTGGACAATACGCAAACTCCCAATGGGCTCTTCTCACCTGAACCAACCTATGCTCAAGACACTGTAAAAAAAATAATCTACCCGTATAATTTTGGATACTCACCCTACCCAGCCTTTGTCCAAAAATTGGATGATAATAATTTGATCCTTGAAATAAACTACACGGCTGGGGCACAAAAGTATAAATACGTACTAACATTTACACCAGCTTAATTCATCGATGATCCGGGTCTTATTTTTAGTAACTATTGTTATTTCTAATCTTCAAGCTCAGACCTCAGCGGCAGTGAATAAGAAATTTTTAGCCCTTGGTGATTCCTATACCATTGGTGAAAGTGTGGAAGAAAAGGACCGATGGCCAGAGCAACTTGCAAAAGCATTGAAGGAGGATGGAAAAAATATTGCGAGACCACGCATCATTGGTGTAACTGGATGGCGTACCGATCAACTCAAAAAGGCGATCGAAGAAGCTCACCTGAAAAATGAATATGGTTTGGTATCATTACTGATTGGCGTTAATAATCAATACCAGAAGAAGTCGGCAGAAAGTTATGCGCCGGAGTTCGAGGAATTGCTTCAGCAAGCAATCACGCTGGCGGAGGGTAAAAAGGAAAATGTTTTTGTAGTCTCGATACCCGATTACGGCTTTACACCGTTTGGTCAATCCAGGCAGACTGAAATCTCAAAAGCAATTGATCAATTCAACGATACAAACCGGTCCATCACGGAGCGAATGGGGGTACGTTATGTCTATATTACCGACCTTACGCGAGAAGGACTTAAAAATCCTGAGTATGTAGCCGGCGACGGTCTTCATCCTTCCGGCAAAATGTATGCGCGCTGGGTGGAAAGAATTGTCAAATCATTGAACGGTGATTCACAACAGCGGTGAGATAATCTTTGTAACATTCTTGGCTACAATTTTATGGCCCTCTACATTGGGATGGATGCCATCAGCCTGATTAAGTTTTTCGATGCCCGCAACACCCTCTAGCAAGAATGGAATCAAGACACCCTCATTTTTCTTAGCCAGGTCCCGGAAGATATTCTGAAAGGAGGATGCGTATTCTTTGCCCATATTTGGGGGCACCATCATTCCTGCCATCACAAACTTGCAGGTGGGGTA
>JANYKP010000028.1 GCA_025358195.1 Cyclobacteriaceae bacterium | reverse complement strand
TGGGCCATCCGCGCCCACAGGTCTTCGTCATTGAACGCGTCTTCCGGCGATAGTTCATTGAGCGAACGCAATGCATCGGAAACATCTTCACCGATGGCCTTAGCGGAGAGTGAAGCAAATGTAGCGGCCGATGCGAGGCCGATTGTTTTGCGAAAGAAGGATCTGCGGGAACTCATAGGCGTGGTGTTTAGGTAAGGAAGGTAAGAATTTAGGTTAAGATTTTAACAGGAAAAGGGATGGAAGGTGTACGAGAGAAAGGGATGTCGCGCAAAGGCGCAAAGCTCGCAAAGTCCTTTTAAATTGGATTCTACTTCCTGGTTGGGTGCTTTGTCAATCTACATCCTCTAACCTCTAGCCTCCATTTCAATCCTCCAGATCCTTGAGTTCAATTTCCAAAGCCCGTGTGCTGATATAAATTTCATTTAACGAAAGGGCCAGCGATACCAACAGAAAGATAAGGCTTAGAGCGAAAATGGAATACGCGCCAACTTCCTGTTCGATGTAAATGAAAAGCATCGACAGGACGCAGAAGAAAAAACTGAGAATGCCGCTCGCTTGCATTCGCTTAATGAGCGTGAGGCGTCTGTGAAGATTCACAATCTGCGCTTTTACAAGGTGCTTATCTTCTTTTGAACCTTTGTATTCGCTGTGTAGCTTCCGGATGAGCGAAGCGAGGGCCAGAAAGCGATTGGTGTAGGCAAGCATCAACAGCGTGATGGCGGGAAACAAAAGCGCCGGTGTATTAATTGAAATTTGCACAGCCTTAAAATTCGTCATTCATCGTTTATCATCCCACTTTCTCCAACTTCCTGAGCGATGGCGCCTTCCAGGCAGTAACACCCACGACCAGCAGCGTCATCACGCCTCCAAAGATAACCGAAGGCACCACCTTCAACAACCGGGCTGCCACACCCGATTCAAAGGCGCCGATCTCGTTGGAAGATCCTATGAAAATATTATTGACGGCCGAAACACGCCCTTTCATGTTTTCAGGTGTAAGTGTTTGCAGCAATGTACCACGCACGATTACGCTAACGCAATCAAAGGCTCCACTGATGGCTAGCATACTCATCGAGAGCCAGAAATTTCTGGAGACAGCAAAAAAAATCATACACAATCCGAAGCCCGCAACACTGTACAACAATATTCTCCCCATACTTTTTTTGATGGGATGGTAGGTGAGATAAAGGGCTGTCAATAAAGCGCCAATTCCAGGAGCCGATCGCAGAAAGCCAAGACCTATCTTCCCCACATCGAGGATCTGATCAGCAAATATGGGAAGCAGGGCGACCGCCCCACCGAACAGGACGGCAAACAGGTCCAACGAAATTGCACTGAGAATGATTTTGTTTTGAAACACAAATTGAAGGCCAGCCTTGATCTTGTCGACAATTCCTTGCTCATCGGTAATGGATGGCAAGGGGCGGTCGACTACTAACAGTGCCAGTGTCACCCCCATTAACATGAGTGTAGCATCAATTGTATATGCCGCCGTGATCCCAAAGAAGCCATAGATCAAACCACCAATCGGTGGCCCGCCGATGGAAGCCATCTCCCACAATGTACTATTCCAGGAGATGGCGTTTTGATATAACTCGCGTGGCACAAGTTGCGGCATAAAAGAAAAGAGCGCCGGTGTGATAAATCCGCGTGCGATACCGCTGATGAAAATGATTGCGTAGATGGGAAATACCCCGTGTTGTAAAATAAACGCTCCCGTATGAGTCGTAAAGAAGAGAAGCGCCAATGAACACACAAACAATGTCAGCAGCGTGATAATAATAATCCTCTTCCGTTGAACGATGTCAGCGAGATGACCGGCGTAGAGCGATACGGCAATGGAGGGAACTGCTTCCGCTAAACCAATGAGACCCAGTGAGAGTGGATCTTTTGTAATTTCATACACCTGCCAACCGACCACGACCGCTTGAATCTGAATAGCCAGCGTAACACAAAAGCGGGCGCTGATGAACAACCGAAAGTCGCGGATATGTAGAACAGCATAAGGATTACTCATGGATGCCTGTATGGACTAAACGAGAATCTTGTTAATTGCCTCAACAGCCCTCTTGCGTCTTTCCTCACGAACACCGGAGATTTCTACCGTGGGAATTTTTGAAGCGGCCGCTTCTTTTTTGTAGATGTTCCAGAAATATTCACGCTTGTCGGGGTGCTCCCTTTGCGGGTCCGCTTCCCAGGGTATGTCAATGTAAGTGAGCAACAAAAGGTCATAGTGACGTGCGTGCATCGCATCCAAAATTTCAGGATCGCAATTACCAAACTTTTCTTCGCTCCAGACTTTTATGACGATCAGGTTGGTATCACAGATCAACACTTTGTTGGCATTTTGCATCCATTCATCCTCCACGCGTAGCTGACCGTGAGCAATCTTGGCCAGGTCGGCACGCTCGTAGGGACGATTAAGCTTATTAAGAAAAGCCCGTGCATATTCCGGCACCCATTCTGTTTTGAAATAAGAGGCGAGGTACTGCGAAAGGTCAGTCTTGCCCGTGCACTCCGGGCCAAGGACCGCTACTTTTTTAATGGCACTGGAAATTATGTTCGTGGCCTGCATAATTTTTGTGTTGCAAGATACCAGAATAAGCCGCAAAAGGAATGACGAATGAAGAGTTACGAATTACGAGTAATGAGTTCCCATCCCGATGGCTATCGGGACAAACACGAAGACAAATAATGCCTAACGAATTAAGAACGTTCAGATTCGTCACTCGTAATTCTTCTTCTCTTGAGTTCACTTCGCAGGTTTTCCGCGCCCTGAAAGTGAATAGCATCAATTTTCATGGATCGGGCTGCTTCAACATTTTTCAAATTATCATCGATGAAAATGGAATTTTCCGGAACGATGTTGTATCGTTTCAACAGAATTTCATAAAAATCAGGGAAAGGTTTACGCGTTTTCTCTACGCCACTTACCACAATGCCCTCAAACCAATGAAGGAATTCAAAATTCTCCAACGCCCATGGAAATGTTTCTGCCGACCAATTGGTAAGTGCATAAAGCCGGTACCGCCTGGAATCTCTAATGGACTTTAAAATCTCAACTGTTTCATGGATGGGTCCGCGGATGGTTTCCTGCCACCGGTCATACCAGGCGTTGATGGCTTGTTGGTGTTCAGGGAATTTTTGCACCAGTTCCTGGGTGGCTACTTCAAATGAACGGCCGGCATCCTGTTGTTCGTTCCACTCAGGAGTACACACGTTTTCAAGAAACCACGTAATTTCTTCTTCTGTTTTAAAAATCTTTTTATAAAGATGGCGTGGATTCCAGTCAATGAGTACTCCCCCCAGGTCAAAAATAATGGTCGTAATGGAATTTGTATTTGTCATAATAAAAAGTGATCGGCCTTAAACAATTGACAGTTGACAATGGCTCAATTGACAAGGAAACCTAGTCTCACGGCATTTTCTTACGATTAACGGTTAACAATTCACGATTAACTTAACACTAGGCCCCCTTTCCAAACGCCCACTTCAAGAAATAAGGCATCGCTATCGCCCACGTCTCCTGGTTATGTTTACCATCTTTGATCTCCAGGTATTGAATATCATGAAAAGGCCGATATCCCTTGCGCGTGAGTTCAGTGATCAGATCCATCGTATCGTCGATCGAGTCGATGACGCCGTTTTTGTTCCGGTCATTGAGTTCGTCCAGAGTACCGGTCTGGAACCAGAACTTCATGCCGGGTTTAAACTTACCCCTTCGAACCTGCAGGTGCATGAGACGGTCGCGATAGTCAGAATAAAAAACACTCGTCGCGTTGCGCTTCCGCCACCAAAAGGATCCGCTGAAAACACCGGACTTTCCAAATGAATCCGGGTGGCTCCAAACAATGTCAATTGCCGAAAGCCCACCAAGCGAATAGCCGGCCATGGCGCGTTCTGAAGTCAGAGAGCTGATCGGATATTTATACTGCAGGTAGGGGACAAGCTCGGTGACAATGAATTCGGAGTAGGCTTTGGCCAGTTGGCCGCGACCAAAATAATCGGGACGAAAACCAACGCCATATTCCTGCATACGGTCAGCGGCCATCACACCCACGACAATGATTTCAGGAATGGATTTTTCTGCTACCAGCTTCGACACAGTCTCTTTTATTTTCACTGCCTCGCTATCCTGACCGTCATTGAGTATTAATAAGGGATATGATTTGCCTTTGTAGATTTTCGGGGGCGTCATGATCTCTACCTCTACATTGCGTTGGAGGAGTTTTGTGTAGATGTCTGTTAACTTTTCAGAATGGTAGGAATACGCAGATTCTACGAAATCGGTTGGTCCGCTTGCTTTAATTGGTTGCTCACTCATCTCGTTTGCAAAAATAGTACAATGGGGCTTAACTTACCTGACGTTCTGGTCATTCCTCAACTCCTCGACTTCTCAACTCCTCACCTACAAAACATGTACGAACACTATCACCGATGGTATTCCCCCAGCCTCAGCCGCGACATAGAAGTGCTTGCTTTCGGCACACGCGGCTACCCGGTCATGTTATTTCCAACATCGATGGGTCATTTTTCTGAAAACAAAGATTTTAAACTGATCGACAGCGTTGCGTGGTTTATTGATGAAGGCCTTGTAAAAATCTATTGCCCGGACGGCATCGATGCGTCCAGCTGGTATAACAAAAGCATCCATCCGGCTCAACGCGTAATGAATCATATCTGGTATGACAATTTCTTACTCACCGAACTGGTTCCACTCATGCAACGGGAAACGGGCGTGGGCCGTGTGGCCACAGCCGGTTGCAGTTTTGGCGGTTACCATGCCACTAATTTTGCTTTCAAGCATCCCGAGGTGACGAAGTATGTCTTCAATATGGGCGCGGCCTTCGATATCAGGGATCAGCTCGACGGCTACTACGATGAGAATGTTTACTTCAATAATCCACCTGACTTTATCCCGAATGCGCAAAGCCCATACTTCAATGACATGTTTGTTGTGCTGGGAACCGGTACCAATGACATGTGCTGGGATGCGAACGAGCGGATGGCATCGGTATTGCGCAACAAAGGCATCAACCATTGGCTAGATGTGCGTCAAAACGCACCGCATGACTGGCCTGCCTGGCGTGAGATGTTTCCACATTATTTGTCGATGATCCGGTAAATTCAGAATCATTTATTTCAGCACCTGTGACGAACAAACTATTTTTCTTCTTTTCATTCTTGTTAATAGTTGCTGTTCCCGATACGTCCTGGGCATTCTCTGCAATCAATAAACAGGAAGCTGTTGAAATCGGCGGGATCAAACAATGGATAGGCATGAAAGGTAACAACGACCACGATCCGGTTTTACTTTTTCTACATGGGGGCCCCGGCAATTCTTCGATGAGCTATGGTGATCGATTTACCAGCGAACTGCAAAAACATTTTGTGGTAGTACAGTGGGATCAGCGGGAAAGTGGTAAAACGGGAAAACTAAATTCTTCCAACCAACCGATAACTGTTGCGCTGATGGTCAGTGATGCCGTGGAAATGATTAATTATTTGCGCGCGCGGTTTTCCAAAGAGAAGATTTATCTCATGGGCCATTCCTGGGGTGGTTTCTTAGGATTAATGGTAGCCACAAATCATCCGGATCTGCTGGAGGCATATTTCGCCGTCAGCCCGATGGTACACCAAGTGGAAAGTGAACGTTTTTCATTGGAATTAATGAAAAACAAAGCAACGAAGGTGAATAACCAGAAAGCATTAAACGAACTAGCCGGGATCAGCGTCCCGTTTCAAAATGGAGAGCAGTTGTATTATCACCGGAAATGGTTGGCAAAAGAAATGTTAACCAGTGCGCCGCTGAAACCCTTTGTGGAGACTTGGGCCCTGAAATGGTTAGTCCTGTATAACGAGGCTTCGAAGATGAATTTTTTCGTGTATGCGCCTGAAATCAAATGCCCGGTTTACTTTCTTATCGGGACACGGGACTATCAGACCCACTTTAAACTTACGGAAGAATACTACAAAATGATAAAAGCGGAAAAAAAGGACTTATTTTGGTTTTCAAATTCAGCCCATAATCTTAACCTTACTGAACCAATCAAACTGCAAGAGATCGTAATCGCGGTTTTAAAGTCTAAAAACTAACGCCTGGCGCACATGAAGAAAATCGGAATCTTACACGGCCTTGAACGTTCTTTTCCGCAAGCATTTGTCGAGCGGATCAATAAACTGGGGCGTAAGGGTATTTCTGCAGAACCGGTACTCATCGATAAAGTGCAACAGGCGGAAGATACCGGATACTCGGTGATCATTGATCGGATCTCCCAAGATGTTCCATTTTACCGGGCCTACTTAAAGAATGCGGCCATTGGGGGTACTGCCGTCCTGAACAATCCATTCTGGTGGAGTGCAGACGAAAAATTTTTCAACAACGCGCTGGCAGT
>JANYKP010000522.1 GCA_025358195.1 Cyclobacteriaceae bacterium | reverse complement strand
AGCATCAAGGCATCGTGGGTGATACTGTCCACCCAGAACTTTCCTAAATATTTTCTTGGTTCCACCGAATTATCAATAGCCACCAGGTCAGGGCGGCAGTCAAAGCCCTGTTGAATGCGTCCAATGGTGGAGAGAAATGATCCGCCGGCATGCGCAAAATTTACCCTCAAGGCTGGCAATCGTTCAAAAATCCCGCCAAAAATCATAGAGCAAATAGCCCGTGCAGTTTCGGCCGGCATACCTACCAACCATGGCAACCAATACCGGGGCATTTTCTTTTCACCCATCATGTTCCAGGGATGCACCAGTACGGCCATGCTGAGTTTTTCACACGCCTCAAAGATCGGGTAGAAGCGTTCCTCATTGAGATTTTCATCATTGATATTGGAGCCAATCTGTATTCCATGCAACCCGATTTTTTTGCAACGGGAGAGTTCTTCCATGGCCAATTCAGCGTCTTGCATCGGTAATGTACCGAGGCCAACATAATTGCGTGGATATTTGGCCACCAGCTTGGCAATGTGATCGTTCAGGTATTTTGAAATCTCGAGACAGTCAGCGGGCTTGGACCAATAGGAAAACATAACGGGAATTGTACACACGACCTGTACCTGCGTGTGAAACTGTTCATATTCTTTCATGCGCAGTTCAGCGTTCCAGCAATTCTCTTTGATTTCGCGAAAGAACTGGTTGCCGCGCATCATTTTGGCAAAGCCCTTTTTGTGATGTTGGAGATAGATAAAATCACCATACCCAAATTTTTCGCTCCAGTTGGGCATTTTCTTGGGAAGGATGTGGGTATGGCTGTCGATTTTGAGCATAGCTCTCAGTAATCAATCACGCAATATCGGAGATTTAAGCGGAAAGATTGATGGTTGAGTAGAAAGTATAAAGCTGAAAGCTGAAAGTGAAACGCGTAAGCCTTCAGCTTTATACTTTTCTCTTTCAGCTTTTCTTACAACGCATAAGGAGACCGGTATTCACTTTTCACGAACGCATTTGCTTCATCAAAGTTTGTGACCTTCATGTTCTTCGCATCCCACAACAGCTTTTTGCGACCGGGATATCCCTTCCCTCCGGATCCACGGATTCCGTAACTGCGTATAGCTAGATTACCCATAAGTACCGCTTCCGTAAATGGACCTGCGTATTCAAAGGGAGAACTCACGGTCGATTTTCCATAGCCTGACAGGCAAGCGGTAACCCATTGCTGGTAATGACCATCTTGCTGACCTTGAATGCGGGGAAGTGTTGCCGGAGGAAGGGTTACTTCTTTCATTCTGGCTGTGGGTAAGAGCGTCGGAGGAATGGCATAATTGCCAACGAGTTTTCCTTTTGTTCCTTCAAAAATATAGCCACCATTGCCATCACCCATGGGCTCGCCTGGCAGAAGTTCTTCCGGTCGGTCGGGGAGAAGGCCACCATCCATCCAGGTAACTTTGATTACACCTTTTCCATCCTTGCGGGGAAATTTGAGATGAATAATGGAAGATGCCGGGCAGCTATCTGCATAATTTGCTTCTTTGAAAAAGCCTTCCCACATCGTAGTTGTGCTGCACTCCACTTCCGTTGGAAAATCAATAGGAAGAATCCGGAAGGCGGCATCGAGGATGTGACAACCCATGTCACCCAAGGCGCCGGTACCGAATTGCCACCAACCTCTCCAATTGAATGGAAGGTAGGCAGGGTTGAAGTCAATGAATTTTGTAGGACCGAGCCATTGGTCCCAGTCAAGTTCTTTTGGAATGTCAAACTTGCCCGTGGGGGTTGGGATACCTTGTGGCCACACCGGCCGGTTTGTCCAGGCGTACACTCGTGTTACATCACCGATCAAACCTGCATCAACCCATTCCTTGGTGATTCGTACGTAATCGGCAGATGCAAATTGATTGCCCATTTGCGTAACTACCTGATATTTCTTTGCGGCTTCGGCCAGCATGCGCGCCTCGTAGATGTCATGTGTCAATGGTTTTTGAACATACACGTGCTTACGCGATTTGATTGCAGCCATGGCCACAACGGCATGGGTGTGATCAGGTGTTGAAATAGAAACAGCATCGACTCCTTTTTCCTTATCCAGGAGTTGCCGGAAATCTTTGTAGTAAGGTGCACTTGGAAAGCTTCCTCTGGATTTTACCGTCATGCGATCGTCCACATCACACAAGGCGGCAATCTTTGCATTCGGACATCCGCCAATTCCCTTTACATCCCATTCACCTTTACCTCCGATCCCAATACTGGCAACATAAAGGGTGTCACTGGGTGGTATGAAATTTTTGCCTCCCAAAACAAAACGAGGAACAATTGAGAAAGCCGCCGCAATCGCTGCCTTTTTCAGGAATTCTCTCCTGGACCGATTTTCAGCAGAGGGTGGTGTGATTTTTTTAATGGGCATATCTAGTTCCAGTACTTTGGTTTACGAATTGGTGTTTTAATAATGTTGCATAATTAATTTGTTACCACACTAGACGCCTAACGACCATCCGGATCTATATTCACGTTTGACAAAGGCATTGGCATCATCGAAGTTGGTTATTTTCATGTTAGCGCCATCCCATAATAATTTAATATTCCGGCCAGGGTAATCAAAACGGTCCGCACGATCTTTTCTCGGCTTGCGAATATCGGCGCTGCGGATGGCGAGATTACCCATCAATATCGACTCCGTCATGGGACCTGCCGTATCAAAGGGTGAACTCACTTCCATTTTTCCATATCCAGCCAGGCAGGCTTCTACCCATTGCGCGTAATGTCCATTTGAACCTTCGGGTACACGTTTAATAGTTTGGGCAACAGTTACTTCCTTATTTCTTGAAGTAGGAAGCAGCGAGGGAACTAATCCGTAGGTTCCGCACATCATTTTGCCTTTTGTACCAATAAAGACCACGCCGTTTCCGCCATCACCCATTACTTCGTTTGCACCCAGTTCATCCGGACGTTCAGGCTGAATGCCACCATCCATCCAATGTAGTTTCAACGCTGGTTTTCCGTTCTGTTCGGGGTATGTCATGATCACGTGCGAAGAAGGAGGACAGCTGTCCGGAAAATAGCCACGTTTGAATTCGTCTACGTAGACACTGCCGATGCTGCACGCTACATCAATCGGTGTCTTTAAGCCGAGTACTCTGAAAGCGGGTTCAATAATATGACAAGCCATGTCGCCAAGTGCTCCGGTTCCATAATCCCACCATCCGCGCCAATTGAAGGGCACGAGTTTCTCAACATAATCTTTCTGAGGAGCTGTTCCGAGCCACAAGTCCCAGTCTAACTCTTTTGGTACTTCCGCCTTTGTTGCAGGCCATTGTATTCCCTGTGGCCAAACCGGACGGTCCGTCCAGCAATACACGGTGTGAACATCTCCGATAAGACCCGCATTATACCATTCCATTAATTGCCGTACACCATCGCCAGATGCACCTTGATTTCCCATTTGGGTTACCACTTTGTATTTCTTGGCTGCTTCGGTGAGCATACGTGCTTCATAAATATCGTGCGTGAGTGGCTTCTGGACGTACACGTGTTTGCCCAGTTGCATGGCGGCCATAGCTTGTACTGCGTGGTTGTGATCGGGTGTTGAAACAGAGACGGCATCAATGCTTTTGTGCTCCGCTTCCAGCATTTTGCGATAGTCCTTATAATATTTTGCCTTTGGAAAATTCTTGACAGAGTTAGCGGCTCTACGGTCATCCACATCACATAGGAATGCAATTTCAGCCTTTCCACTCTTCGCAAAATTGGCTATGTCGCTTTCTCCTTTGCCTCCTGCTCCAATGCCCGCGACATAAATTTTATCACTTGGTGCAGTGAAACCTTTGCCACCGATTACGTGTCGTGGTACGATGGTGAATGCCGCCGTGGCGAGGCCGAGGGTCCTGAGGAAATTTCTTCTGGAAAGATCGGTGGTATTATTTTTTTTCATTTGTATGTGTTGATTCATTTGAATAATGCAAAATGTAAAACATTAAATGTAAAAGTGTAAAAGCCATTCAAACTTTTACATTTAATATTCAGCATTTTACATTCTAAATTATTTTAACCCTCTACGCCCTAACTATCAAACTTAACACTTTCCGCCAGGGTCTTCTCATCATATTTCATTCCATACTGATCAAGCACATCTTGCGGCACGCCATCCCATTGATTGGGACGATTGCCTGCATATCCTAAATCTTT
>JANYKP010000029.1 GCA_025358195.1 Cyclobacteriaceae bacterium | reverse complement strand
AGTATAACCTCCAACATTAAGAAGGCCACTACAAAATGGAACATAGTTGCATTTTCCCCCATAATAGAAACAGTCATTGTGATCTGAAGGGAGAGGAGTTACGTCAGCTTTGAATGTACCGGTGAACTTCCAGAGAAAATGATAATTGCGTTTTGATCCGGCCGAAGAATTAAACAAAATATCAAAACCATACTTGGATGCGCCGTCCACTGTTTTATCCTCTCTAAAATTATAGTAAATGCTATCTATCTTACCAGGAGCAGCTAACGTATCAGGTTTGGATTCGTACAAGCGTCCATCTAAAAGTTCAATTTCAATTTTATAGACCCTGCCAACAGTTCCCCGTATCCCAGTTGCATCGGTTTTATATAACCCATAATCTACTTCCGAAAGCTCCTCCCTATTACCATGGTCATCTGATAGTACCAGCTTCTTAATTGAAATTGGAGTCTTAATAGAGAATTTTGATTCTATATCAAATGCTTTGCTGACACGAATTATGTAAGGTCCCGGCTCATCGGAAATAAACCCATCAATCACCACGGGAAAAGCGTTGCCACTGCCAATGTCGAAATTAATTCTATCAACGCATGCCGCAGATGTAAGAATTAGTAGGATTGCAAGTATTGAATGGCTTCTCATGCTATTTACCAATAACCAAATTTAACTCTTACAACAACAATCTTCGTTAGGCTAAAATAGGAAACTAAATACTACTGACTCCATGCTACCACGATTTAGGTGATTTCTTACTCGTCTATTGGCTCACAACCATTTCGAACATCAAGCCGCACGAACAAAAAAATGAAACGCCTGCCGGACGAGCAAGACTTAGCCTACGAAGAGCATCATGCAGTTCGCTCCGGCACCCCTGAAAGTCGCACAGGCGCATTTCCCTCCTTCATGAGGCACTTCGGATGCCTACGCCAGAATCATTTTACTCACTTTTAGCTAACTTCGCCCCATGACATGAACCCGAAGGTTATCAATATTGATCCTGAAATACTTGGAGGGACCCCAGTCTTTAACGGTACACGTGTTCCCATCAAAAATCTGTTTGATTACCTCGCAGGTGGTGAATCAATCGAGACCTTTCTGGATGATTTTGAAGGCGTTACCAAAGAGCAGGTGCTTAAAGTTTTAAAGTTTTCTGAAAAATTGATCCGCTCATCTACCAACATCCTCAAGGAAAATTTTGTTGGATGAATATGTCACTAAGCGCTTAAAGCAGCACTTGGTCGGTCATGAAGTTTCTACCGTTGTCAATCAAGGCTGGAGTGGATTAAAAAATGGCCAGCTTATGAAGAAAGCTATCGAACAGAAATTCGATCTCCTTTTGACCATAGACAAAAACCTTCAGTTTCAGCAAAATATGAGTCAATGCTATCTTATTGTAGTAATCCTGGATTCGCGTTCCAGCTCTCCAAATTCAATCAACTATTGACCACCTTTCAAAAGGGAAACGGTTACATGGTAACTCAATAATGTCACTTTGCTCTGAGTTGATATTCGTCAATTCCACTCCAACCTATATTTCTTTTGAATATATAAACCTTAGTCCCTTCGTAAATCCAGTTCCAAATATGGTTCGATGAGTTTCATTCTCGATAATTTCGGATTTGATTATTAAACTATCAGGCTTTTTACCTTTCATTAGGTCAACCATTTCCAAATGTTGGTCAACCATGGATTGGTTAGTCCCATGCTGTTTTGAATTTTCCAATTCACCGGTGCCTACATACAATTTAGATGCTTTTGTTTCAGCAATGTATTTTTTCGCATCTTTTAGAATAGCGTTAGCATCCCACCATAGCGATGGACTTAATAAAAGGTATTTATCAAACATCTGAGGGCGATTTAATAAGACATAAAAACCAAAAAGCCCACCAAAGGAATGACCATAAAGCGACCGGCTCTCATTTTTTACTTTGTACTTTTCAGTAATGAAAGGGAATAATTCTAATTCAATGAACTTTGCAAAGTTTTCTGCCCCTCCTGCTCCATCTTTCATTTGTTGATGGCCCTTCATAAAAGCCTTATCTACAGTCGGCGTGAGATCCCTACACCTAAATGAATAATAATCATCCTCGCTCTGTTCACCCTGATACGCTATACCCACCACAAATATCTCGGGTATAATTCCATCCTTGATCAGTCGTTGAACTATGTAACTTATGCCACCAAAATTGACCTCTGCATCCAATACATATAAGACGGGATAATTATTTCCTGATTTTTTGTAATTCGCTGGGAACCTAATATAGATATCGTATTTCTGGTTATTGAATCGGGATAATAATTCTTTAACTTCGGTATTGTTAATCTCTACTTTCGGACCCCTTCTTACAATTGCAGTTTCGTGCTTTTCGTTGTTAATTCTTTTTACCTCTTCTTCAACCAGTTCCTTTTCTGCCTTTATTTTATCATAATCATTTTGCTTAACGCCACAATGCGTAATCATTGCAGATACAATCAGGATGCTTAAGATTTTTCGTTTAACGATTTGAGTCATTATATAAGTAAGGGACTCCCCTTAAATCTCGTTTTGTGTCTTGCTCAAACTGCTGGAGTCACATCTCAAATTTACTGAATTATACATGCTGATTTTTATCCAAATCATGGAGATTCATAAAAGCAGCAAACAAAAAAATGATCAGAAGTATCATTTTTGAATCGCTCCTAATATTTTTTCAATAAACTCCGCCATCGAATTATTTTCAATCCACCTTGCCACCACCACCAAATCATTTTCAAAATCAACATACACCATGTTGGTTCCGTTTCCCAGGTGGTAAAAGGCAATGGCAGGCGCTGTGGGAATTAACTTCTTGTCGGTGTTCAAAAACCAGTTCATGAAACCATAGGTAGGCTGCGCCGGTGTTGGTGTCAGCGCCATCTTCACCCAGGCTTCTGAAAGTAATTGCTTGTCCTTCCACCTTCCCTTACGCAACGTGAGATATCCAAACCGTGCCATGTCGCGGGCGTTGATGATCATGCCGCCGCCCCAATGTCCTCCCCCGCTCACCGATTGGATGATCTGGCCGTCGATGATCACAAATGAATTTTCATAACCGTACCACCGCCAGGTGTTCGACGCATTGATCGGGTCCATGATATTTTCTTTCAAAACTACCGGCAGTGGCTTGCGCCAGACGGAAAGTCCTGCCAGGGCTAGGACGTTGACACGCACATCATTGTACTCGTACACTTTTCCCGGTTCGTTTCTCGCCCGCGTCTGCCATTCCTCCGGCCTGGGGCCCGGGCGATCGGCCCACTCCGGCTTGCCCCATAAAGTTCCTTCCCAATCGCTCACTTGCCGGAGAAGGTGATCCCAGGTGATGGTCCGGTTATGCTTTGATTCAAATGGCATAAGCCACTGTGAATGACCTAGTTGATTGGCCTTTTCTAGTACTGGAATTGGGCTGTATAACTGTATCGGCGGCACATACTTCCAGACCGTATCGTGCACACTATGAATCATTCCTTTGTCGACCGCGAGCCCGATCACCGTAGAGAGAAAGCTCTTCGTCACACTATGCGTCATGTCCACCCTGAGCGGATCGCCCCACTCGGCAATGATGAATCCGTTTCGAAGTACGACCCCTGAAACATCACCCCGCTCTTTGAAAGGACCAATGCCGTTACCAAATGGCTCCTTGCCAAAACTCTGGTAATGTGATTGCTCCATGTCGCGTGGATTCTTCGATTCATGGCTGATCGAAAATGCAATTGCTTCCTGCAGTTTCTCCGCACTCAT
>JANYKP010000490.1 GCA_025358195.1 Cyclobacteriaceae bacterium | reverse complement strand
AGTTCAAGGTTCAAGGTTCTAAGTTGAAGGTTCAAAGTGTAAAAACCTAGACTCTATTCAAGCCCACTACGCTCCTCGGCAAGTCTTTTTTGGTCCATTGCCTATGAATGACCATTGCGGCGCCCAGGGCTGACGCTTGCGGAAGTGTGGCAGAATAGACTTCAAGTAATGGGAAAGCATCTTTTAAAAGCTTCATGAAAATCATGTTCTTGCTAAAACCTCCGTCGACGAATAGTTTTTTTGTTTTGGCCTGTACAACAAGAGCAGTAGATATTTTTTGAAGTTCTACGAGGTCAATCATTAATTGATGGTAGGCCTCTTCAAGTGATTTGAACGCTGATAGGTCTTTCGTAAAGAAGCCCGCGTCCATCAACCGGACAGGGACGAGGTTGTGAGTTGACTTGGAACTGAATTCCGCCTTCAGTTTTTCAATAATCGTTTCATTATGGTGGATGGTCCGAAAGTCCGGTTTCTGATGAAAATATTCGGCGATTCTTTCTACCTGCTGCTCATGTGCGTGACCGGCAAGTAAACGCGAGGCCTTCACCGCCTTGCCTTGATAACTCAAATAGCACAAACAGTCATTTGCCAATTCTGATACTGTAAGTGGATCTGAATTAAATGGGTTCAGGGTGATATTCCATGTTCCTGTAGACAACAACACAAAATCTCTCCCGAATTGATTCAGATAGGGGATGAGGGCGGCGGAACTGTCGTGCAAACCGATCCCGAAGGTTATTGGATGGTTGTTCAACTTGACAGGAACTACTTCATCCGATGAGGCAATCGGTGCGAATTTCTGAAGAATTTCTTCTTTGATAACCCATGGATGATAGTGATGATGTGTAAAGTCCCAAAGACCGGTATGGCATCCGATGCTGGTGATACCGGTAAACACTTTATGGGTGAATAAAAAGCTCAGATATTGGGGCAGGTGTAATGAGAATTTTATCTTATTGAATAACAATGGTTGCTCACATTTCAACCGATACAATTGCATGCCTGAATTCAGACTCCCCAAAACCGGAGAGGCCGTTGCCAGCGAGAAACTAGGCTCACCCCCATACGTGTCATAAAACTTTTCCCGGAGACGGTCAGGGTATGGCTTTAGATAGTTATAAAGGGGCGTGACGAAGTTCCCGGATGCATCGAGGTGAACCAAACTTGCACCATACGCAGAGAAATTGATCGCTTTGATGTCAACGCCGGATGTGACTGAAGCCTCATGGATTGAATCAGTCATCCAGCGTTTGAGTGCGGCTATGTCTTCGCACGGAAATCCATCTTCATCAACAATCTCGGGTAATTGAACGGATATTTCGGAGAGAATTTTGAGGTCGGCATCAAAGAGCAGAAGTTTCTTGTTGGTTTTCCCAACATCAAAAATTGCAATGGCCGGTGTGAGACCCATGCTAAAGTCCGCTGGCTGTAGTTTGAGACCCTCTTTCCTTAATCAACTTCTCGCGTACGCGCAGTTCACGATATAATATGACTGGCTGTAGCGCCCCGCCGGCTTTCAACCTTGCCTCCGCAACGAGCGGCCGAACATCGGTACGGTATGCCTGCTGAAGTATCTCTTGTGCGAGAACAACATCATTCGATTTCTGAGCGGCTCCCAATGCTCTCCGATCCACCAGCAAGGCTTGTGCATAGGCAATTTTAATAGCTTCCACCGACTGCAGTAAATCCTCCAGGGGTTCCTTGACGTTGTGCGACGCATCGATCATCCAGCCCAGCGCCTCTGCATGATTCATTTTGTTGGCATCCATGCCTTCCACGAGCTCATTAAAAATAAGAAATAACTGGTAGGGATTAATGCTGCCCACCGTGAGATCATCATCTCCGTATTTTGAATCGTTAAAGTGAAAGCCCCCAAGCTTTCTCTCCATCAGCAAGAGAGAAACAATCTGTTCGATGTTTGCATTCGGCAAATGATGGCCGAGATCAACGAGGGTGTAGGCTTTTGGTCCAAGTTTGCTGGCGTATAGATACGATTGACCCCAATCACCCACGGTCATCGAGTAAAAGTTGGGCTCGAAAGCCTTGTATTCGATGTATATTTTCCAGTTACGGGGCAATTCTGAATAAATCTCTTCTAAACTTTCGAGTGTGTTTTGAAAGGCTTTTCTAAAATTCAATTGGCCCGGGAAGCACGATCCATCGGATAACCAAATAGTGAGGGCCGTTGATCCGAGCGCTTGTCCATGCCTGATCACTTCAAGGTTGTGTCGAATGGCTTGCTTGCGGACCGACTTATTTACATGTTGGAGCGACCCAAACTTGTAACTAAGCTTTTGATCGGATTGATCCTGAAAAGTATTGGAATTCACTGCGTCAAACGTTAAGCCATGGCTGGCTGCGAGATTTCGGATGTTTTTGACGTTGGTCGGAATATCCCATGGAATGTGCAGCGATATGGCACCACTTGATTGATTGAGTGCGTGTAGCAGTCCAACATCCTCAATTTTTTCTTCCAGCGTGCGTGGCTCACCTCCAATCGAAAATCTTCCAAACCGCGTACCGCCGGTTCCCAATGCCCAACTTGGAATGGCAATTTGAAACGCGATCAGTTTTTTCAGTGTGGAGTTGATGTTTGACACATCTGACGCCAGCTGTCTATATTTCTTTTCATGATGGCCCACCAGGCGATCATTGTGATTTTGAATACTTTTTCTTTCAAGTTCCATAGTGTGGGAGTTCAGGACAAATAAAAAACTTCTTTAAGTTGGACGCTCTTGGGCGAGTGATCAGGGTTGGTCGCCATGATGTCCTTCATGTAATCCCACCATTTCTTCATAATCGCATTCTCTGACAATTTATCCATTGATTTAGAATGTGCGATTTTTAGGGTACCGAAAAGCAAGTGGGTTTCTTCATCGAAGAAGATAGAATAATCCCGTACGCCCGTTGACGTAAGCAATTGTTTCAACTCCGGCCACAGTAAATCGTGGCGTTTTTTGTATTCCTCTGCCTGCCCGGCGTTAAGTTTCATTTTGAAAGCAAGTCGCTCCATAAATTCGTCATTCGTTATTTGTCTTTCCTAATTACCCGTCCTCATCTTACAAATGCGGTTGCTACTCCTCCGTCCACATTCAAGACATTGCCCGTTGATTTATTAAGCAGTCCGCCCACCAGCGCGAAGCAGGCATTGGCAATATCTTCCGGAAGGATGATTTCGTTGAGCAACGTCCGTTTCGCGTAGAAGGCAGGCAGTTCTTCCACCTTAACGCCATACGCTTTTGCCCGCCCTTCGGCCCAAGCGCCTTCCCATATTTTGCTATCGGAAATAACCGCATCGGGGTTCACGACATTGACACGGATTTTATCTGGGCCTAACTCGGCTGCGTTCAAACGACTGAGGTGCAGTTGCGCGGCTTTTGCTGATCCATACCCGGAATTATTTGGGCCCGAAACGATGGCATTTTTGCTTACAATGTTAATCACATCACCACCCATATTCTGCCTTCGCATCATCTCGACGCCGTTTTGCGTGATCAGGAATTGACCTTTCACAAGAATATTGTACAGCAAGTCCCAGTCCATTTCGGTATGCTCTTCGATCGGCTTGGATATTGAAATACCGGCACAATTAACAATGATATCAACACCTCCAAAAGCAAGAGCAGCCATTCTAAACGCTTGTTTAATCTGCTCAACATTCATCACATCGAGTAAAACAGATGCGTAAGCGTCATTGCCGAATTGGGTCTTAAATTCCGTATCTGCTTTTGCCAGGCGGTCTGCATCGTTGTCGTTGATGACAACACAGGCTCCTTCCATAATAAATTTCTTAGCGATCGCTTTTCCAATCCCTCCTGCGCTGCCGGTGATCAAGGCAATTTTTCCGGACAACGCTTTTGGTTTTGGCATGCGCTTAAGTTTTGCTTCTTCCAAGAGCCAGTACTCTATATCAAATGCTTCCTGGCGCGGGAGGGAAGTATATGTTGATATGGTCTCAGCGCCTTTCATCACATTGATGGCATTGATATAAAATTCTGCCGCTACCCGTGCCGTCTGTTTGTCTTTCGCAAAAGTGAACATTCCTATTCCCGGGTAGAGAATCACTACCGGGTTTGGATCACGTAAGGAAGGACTGTTGGGATGTTTATGTTTTTCATAGTATTCAGCGTACATTTTTCGATACGCTTCAAATTGTAGGAGTAGCTTCTCTCGCACACCTTTTGCATCCAAAAGGTTTTCTTCAGGCGGGAGGCTCAGCACCAGCGGACAGATTTTCGTACGAAGAAAATGATCGGGGCAACTTGTGCCCATGGGGGCCAGGCGTTGCAAATCTTTTGAGTTAATGAATTCAAGCACCCGATCATCATCGGTAAAATGCCCTACCATTCGGCCATAGCCCGAACACAAACCACGAAGTATGGGGGCCAACGTGGCCGCTTGGTTTAACCGACTTTCCTTTTGCAGCGGCTCAAGCCTGGCACCTCCAAAGACGGGTTTCTTTTTTCCGGGATTTTCCTGAATGTACTCCGCACATTTTTCAATCACTTCCAGCGTGTTGACATAACTTTGATAAGCAGTATCGCCCCAGGTGAAAAGGCCATGAGAGCCCAACATGATTCCATGAATGCCGGGATTTTCGTACAGGCACTTTTTTAATTTCAGCCCAAGATCAAAACCAGGACGTTGCCATTCTACCCATCCAATGCTTCCGCCAAATAATTCCTGGGTGATCTTCTTACCATCTTTTGATGCAGCGATCGCGATGGCCGCATCAGGATGCAAGTGATCAATGTGTTTGAAGGGAAGAAATCCATGAAGGGGTGTGTCAATGGATGGCGCTTTTGAGGCCAGGTCATAGATGCAATGATTGAAGAGTTCAACCATCTCATCTTCATGATCAATTCCTTTGTAAACCGTTGTCAAACTCCGTAAGCGATCCACGTAAAGGGCAGCTAATCCATTTCGTTTCATCGTCCCTAAATCACCGCCGGAACCCTTTACCCACATGACTTCCATTTCCTTTCCCGTCAGGGGGTCCTTTGCCAATGCCTTGCAAGAAGTATTGCCGCCGCCATAGTTGGTGAGCCGCAAATCAGCGCCTAACAGGTTTGATCGATACACCAGTAAAGCAACTTCGTCACCCGCCATTGAGGATGCTTTTGAGTTGTCCCACCGGTAGCTCACATGTTTGAATGCTTTTGTCATGCCTTTTTTGAAATTTAATAAATCGATTTGTACTTATTTGATTGAATTTCCATACCCCACCAGCAAGATCGATAGGATGATCGTGATAATTCCCGTCGCAATAGTAGTTCTTGTTCTTGTACTCACACCTTTCCATTCTTTTGAGAGGAAGCCCCAACCGTTTGCAATGAGGATAATGAAGGCCATGTGCAAAATCCAGGAGCTGGCGCCATTGCCCAGTTTACTTTCGCCCATCCCATAAAAAAAGAATTGCAAAAACCAGGTTGTGCCAGCCGCGGCCGAGAAAAGATAATTGTTGAGGAGCGGTGTTTTGATATTCGTGTAGTCGTTGAATGTTCCGTTCCGCGCATTCAATATCATGCACCATATAAGATTTGTAGTCAATCCTCCCCACAACAAAATAACATACGTAACATTGTTTTGATACAATGGATTGAGTCCGGAAACAACGGCTGACTCGGCCATCGGCTTTCCGGCCTCGATACCGAAATTGAAGCAAGAACTTAAAATACCCGAGAGGATGGCTACCGATAGTCCCTTGACAAGGCTGAATTCGGCCACACTTTTTTTCTTTTCCTGGTCGGATAGCTCACGCTCTTTCAACAGGCCTGCCCTTCCACAAAGGTAAATACCCAGCAAGCAGATGGCTACGCCAGCCAGCACGATCCTGCCCCAGCGAGTGGAGAGCATTTCAGAAAACGTAGTCTTACCGGGTGTAGGAATGAAATTGTAATAGATCGAGGGTGCCAAGGCACCGAAGGCCGAACAAAATCCGAGTACAACAGAATTCCCCAGCGACATACCGAGATAACGAACGCCCAGGCCGTAGGTTAGTCCGCCAATTCCCCACAACAGTCCAAACGTGAACACATATTTCAGTGTAACGATGGGAGTGGTGCTGATAATTTCAGAAAAGCCTGGAAGGGTGAGCCATGCAGCGAGCGGAGGTACAATAAGCCAGGAAAACAAACCACCTATGATCCAATAACTTTCCCACGCCCAGCCCTTTACTTTTTTATAGGGCATATAAAAACTACCTGAAGCAAAGCCTCCTATGAAGTGGAAAATTACACCCAGGATTATTTGCATGGTACTCTTAGGGAATGTAGTGCGACAACTAATCTATTTCTACGGCAAGGGTAAACCGTAATCGGTGAGTGGTAATCGGTGTGTCAGTTCAGATTACTGATCACTGATTACCACTCACCGTTTACCGTTTACTAAAGTGATACTTACCAGAACCTGCGTTAAGAATAACATACCCGCCTTCAGTTCCCAACACTTTTATGTCACTTACCGTGGACAAAGGTTTTCCATTTTCCAAAATATCGGAAGCAGCGGCTGCCGGCACATAGATGGAAGCGGTGGTGTTAGCGGGTAATTCAACATCCATCGTTAATTTTCCATTCTCCACCTTCCAGTGTGAACTTACTTTGCCATAGCGGGATTGAAAGTCAGCACCGGCAAATGACAAATTGCCTCCGACATGAGGTTTGATCTGAATGTGTTTGTAACCAGGGGCGTCTTCGTATGTGTCAATGCCGGCAACCGTCCGATACATCCAATCACCAATGGCACCATAGGCATAATGATTAAAGGAATTCATGCCGGGTGTTTGAAAAGTACTATCCGGCTTAATACCATCCCATCTTTCCCAGATGGTAGTGGCACCCATTGTCACAGGATATAACCAGGAGGGGTACGTTTTTTGTTCAAGCAATTGATACGCAACATCCGGGTAACCAAAGCGGGTGAGCACGTGACACAAATAAGGCGTGCCCAGAAATCCGGTAGTAAGATGATTGTTATACGATTTTACATTTTGAACTAGTTTCTCCGCCGCCTGTTGACGCTGGGACTCAGGAAGCATGTCAAAATTCAAGGCAAGCACATAGGCGGTTTGTGTGCTCGAAATCAATCGGCCATTTGACGTGACGTATTCTTTTACAAAGGCGTCTTTAACATTACGCAGAAGATCAGTAAACGTGGCAACATCTTCTTGCTTTCCTAAAACTTTAGCCGCATTGATCAGTAACTGCGTGGAGTGGGCAAAGAACGTCTGCGCGATCAGGTATTTGTCCGTGACCGCCGACCTTCCATCGTTGTCATCAAAGGGTCTATAGAACAGCCAGTCACCAAAGTGAAATCCTTTGTTCCAAAGATAGTTTGTGCTGCTGCGCTCCATAAACCCGACCCATCCTTTCATGCTTTCATATTGATCTTCCAGTATTCTTTTATCTCCATACGCCAGGTACATGTTCCACGGAATAATGGTCGCAGCATCCGCCCACCCCGCCGAACCGGCAGCACGGGCCCCCAGAACATTGGGGATGACAAAGGGAACGCTGCCATTGATCTGATCCGCGGCAAGATCTTTTAACCACTTTGAAAAGAAATTATTTACGCCATAGTTGAAAGCCGCCGTCCTGGAGAAGGCCTGCGCATCACCTGTCCAGCCCAGGCGTTCATCGCGTTGTGGGCAGTCCGTGGGTACATCAAGAAAGTTTCCCTTTTGTCCCCATTGGATGTTGTGCTGCAATTGATTGATGAGCGGATGGGAACATGTGAAATTTCCGGTGGGCTTCATGTCAGAATACAAGGTGATGGCATTAAAATTTTCAGGTTTAATTTCTCCCGGATAACCCTCAATCTTGATGTATCTGAATCCCTGAAAAGTAAAGTGTGGCTCGAATAATTCTTCGCCGCCTCCTTTTAAGAAATAGACATTTTGCTGTTTGGCGGGTCGTAAGTTTTCAGTATAAAAATTACCCTGCTTGTCTAACACTTCGGCATGATACAAGGTAATTTTATCTCCGGCTGCTCCCTTCACTTTCATTTGCACCCATCCCACCAGGTTCTGTCCGAAATCAATTACCCGTTCACCTTTTGGAGTGGTCATGAGCTTGACAGCCTTGAAGGTTTCGTGTTTTTTTATTGGTTCGTTGTACGTAGCCACTAAGTTATGGGCATCACCATTTTTTGTTTTAACAAGCGACCAATCGGCATCAGCATACCCTGCCGTGCTCCAGCCGGTTTTTTCTTTTCTTGCATCGATGGTTTCACCGTTGTATATATCTGCATTAAGAATGCTCCCGGTAGAACTTTTCCAGGAATCGTCGGAGACAATTGTTTCGGAAGTCCCATCGGCGTAGCGAAGCTCCAGTTGAAAGAGCAGGGCCAAATCTTT
>JANYKP010000474.1 GCA_025358195.1 Cyclobacteriaceae bacterium | reverse complement strand
AATCGAAATCGCAATCGTTTGCGTAATCTACAAAATTTATTAAAAGGTCTCAAATCAATCTGAAAGGGTTAAAGACAATGAAATTCAATCAAGTTACCATCAAGGACATCGCGCGCGAGTTGGGTATTTCACCCTCCACCGTATCGCGAGCCCTTAAGGACCACCCGGACATTAGTTCTGACACAAAAAAGGCTGTCCACGCACTGGCAGAGAAGCTAAATTATCAGCCAAACATCGTTGCATTAAACCTCCGGCAGAAAAAAACGAATACCATTGGAGTCATCATCCCAGAACTGGTGCACTTCTTTTTTTCTACCGTCATTAGTGGCATTGAAGACGTTGCCCATCAGGCAGGGTACAGCGTTATCCTGGCGCAATCCAATGAATCATACGAACGGGAGAAAACAGATATTAAAGCCCTTTTCAACAGCCGTGTGGATGGTATGCTGATCTCGCTGTCACGTGAAACAAAGAACTTTGATCACATTGAATCAATTATTTCCAAGGGCGTTCCCATTGTGTTTTATGACCGGATGTATAACAATCCTAACACTAGCAAAGTAATCGTCGATGATTATGTAGGGGCAAAAGAGGCTGTTGAACATTTAATTGAACAAGGATACAAACGAATTGCTCATCTGGAAGGTGCTCCGGGACTTATCATCAGTGAAGACCGGAAGCGAGGCTACTTTGACGCATTGAAGGAGCACAAAATGGAAATCAAAGAAACCCTGGTTCAGGAATGCCCTTCCGGAAGCCAGGAGGATGGTAACCGAGCGACTAAAAAACTCCTCTCAATGGCCAACCCGCCAGATGCAATATTTACCAACAATGACCCGATGGCAATAGGTGCCATGATGGCGATCAAGGAAAGGGGTTTAAAAATTCCCGAAGACATTGGCCTTGTTGGATTCAGTAACTGGTCTTACGGATTATTAATTGAGCCCTCCCTGACCACCGTTGACCAGCCAGGCTTCGAAATGGGACAAGAAGCAGCCCGCCTGCTAATCCGTCAGATTGAAGTTGGAGACAAAGACCAGGAGCCACAACCCGAAACCAAAATTCTGAAAACGAAGCTCATTGTCAGAAACTCCTCTATAAGAAAGGGAGTTCCTAAAAAGTAACGCAATCGTTTTCTGAATTTTTAAATCAGGATAGCCACGGGCTTAAGCCCGTGGTTTATTTTGGGGTAGTGTTAAAGGGCTTTAGCCCAAATGAAATGACTTCTTTAAGCAATCACGATATGCAATCAAGGTTAAGCAGAAGATTGGGTAGCCTTCAGTCGTTTCATAAAACAGAAAATGGACTGGTTGGAAAAACTGATGAGGGGTATATCCGCGTACAGGCCTTTTCGGATTCGATCTTTCAAGTCACCATCTCCTCCTCTGCAATTTTTGAAGATTTCTCCTACGCCATTTCAGCAAGACCTTCCCCGACAAGACTTTCGTTTGAGGACCTACCCGACCGTCTGTTAATAAAGAGTTCACAGCTTGAACTCACGCTTCTAAAACATAATGGTTCTCTTGTTTTTAGAAATTCAGAGGGTACTGTCATAAATGAAGACGACCTTGGCCTGGGCACCTCTTGGATTGGTGAACAGGTGACTTGCTACAAAAAGCTCCAGGCAGGCGAACGATTCATAGGCTTGGGTGAAAAGACTGGTCCCCTGGATAGAAAGGGACAGGGTTATCAGAATTGGAACACGGATGCGTATGCCTATCATTCCGGTACGGACCCCTTGTATTGTAGTATGCCGTTTTATATTGGTCTGCATTCAAATGTGCAATACGGAATATTTTTTGATAATTCTCACAAGACTTTTTTCAACTTCGGAGCCTCCAACAACCGCTTCTCGAGCTTCTCCGCCGATGCAGGCGAGATGAATTACTACCTCATCCAGGGACAATCGGTAGCCGAAATTATCCAGCATTATACATGGCTGACCGGGCGGATTCAACTTCCACCAAAATGGAGTATCGGGTATCAGCAATGCCGCTATAGCTATTATCCCGACAAAGAAGTGTTAAGTATCGCCACTACCTTTCGTGAAAAGGAAATACCTGCCGATGTTATCGTGCTGGACATTCACTACATGGATGCGTATAAAATTTTTACCTGGGACACCAAAAACTTTTTCAATCCGAAATCCCTCATTGACAACTTGAAGTCGCGCGACTTTGAAGTTGTGCTGATGTGTGATCCGGGGATCAAAACTGAGAAAGGCTACGAACCCTATGATGATGGCTTGAAAAAAGATGTCTTTGTAAAATATCCTGACGGGCAAAATTATTCTGGTCAGGTCTGGCCGGGTTGGTGTCATTTTCCGGATTTTACCAGGCCAAAGACCCGTGAATGGTGGAAAGAGAAACTGAAAAGCTATACTGACCTTGGTGTGGAAGGCTATTGGAACGACATGAACGAGATCGCCACCTGGGGGCATATGTTGCCAGATAATCTGGAATTTGATTTCGATGGACGGAAAGGCACGTCACGCAAGGCGAGAAACCTCTACGGATTTCAAATGGCCCGCGGCACGTTTGAGGCTGCCAAAAGCCTTCTTAATGGAAAGCGACCATTCAATTTAACACGTTCAGGCTATTCAGGAGTGCAACGGTATTCTGCTGTTTGGACTGGTGACAATGTTTCCTATGATGAGCATATGATGCTGGGTATCCGGTTGGTTAACAGTCTCGGTCTGACCGGGGTCGCCTTTGCAGGGTACGATGTTGGCGGGTTTGTTGGTGAATCCAGCACGAAGCTTTTTGCTCGGTGGATTTCGATTGGAGCCTTCTCTCCTTTCTTCCGGGGCCACACCATGATCAACACAAAGGATTCAGAGCCGTGGTCGTTTGGAGAAGAGGTGGAACAGATTTCCAGAAATTATATTCGCTTCCGCTATCAAGCCCTGCCGTATATCTATTCACTTTTTTACGAAGCTTCACAAACCGGGATGCCTGTCCAACGTTCGCTGGCGCTTGATTACACACATGATCACCGCGTGTACAATGGACAGTTTCATCACCAATATTTGTTGGGGCCCTTTATCATGGTTGCTCCTGTTGAGAGTCAAAAGGAATTTGTCAAAGTCTTCTTTCCGGAAGGAGAATGGTATTATCTTTTTGACGGAAATAAATACCACGGCAATCAGGAGGTGATCGTAGAAAGTCCCATCCACAAGCTTCCAGTGTATGTAAAAGGAGGCGCCATCCTGCCGATGCAACGACCTGTGCAGCATACGAAAGAAAAGGTAGACGAACTTATTCTACATGTTTATCACGGATCGTGTGAAACTCATTTCGAATTTTATGAAGACGATGGGTCGAGTTATCAATTTGAATCCGGTGACTTTGCCAAACGGATGATTCGGTTCTCTCCTTTCACCAACAAAATCATACTTGAAAAGCAAACAGGAAATTTCAGCAGTCTGTTAAAACACATGAAGTTGGTGCTTCATGGATTTGACAAGATTCAACAAATCAATATCAATGGTCAAATGCAAAATTGTCAGACGACTATGAATTCATTTTTCCTTCCACTTGAAAAGTACGACCCGATCAACGACCCCGACAGCATGGGCAAGGAAGAAGTAATTGTTTCGCAGTGCAACTATTCACAGGAGCAAATTGAAATCTCGTGGTGAGCGTTGAGAATTGAAAAGTTGAGAATCGAGAAGTTGAGGAGTTGGGAGTCCTACATTTTGAGCAGACAGTGTAATTGATAAAAATGATAGAGAAGAAAGGCAACATACACCACAGGTCACTAATCACCGCTCATGAACACTCTTATTAAACCCCGCCTCGCCTTTTGGCAAATCTTTAACATGAGTTTTGGTTTTTTTGGCATCCAGTTTGGGTTTGCTTTACAAAATGGAAATGCCTCCCGCATCCTTACGACCTTTGGTGCAGACGTAGAGCATCTCTCCT
>JANYKP010000419.1 GCA_025358195.1 Cyclobacteriaceae bacterium | reverse complement strand
GGGATATTCCCTGAGAAAAATCCATTTTGGGCAAGGGTTTCGGACCCACTTGAAGGGTGGCAATCCAATTAGCAACCACGATCCCGAAATGACTGGCTGCCAGGGTGCTTAGAAGGCTAATCAGAATCAATAACCCTCCACGGAGATCTTCGTGGCGAGCTTCTGAAATCAGATGAAAGGCTATAAGTACCGTCAGGCAAAGTGCACCCATGACATAGAGAACAGGAGCATACTTGTTAAGGATTTTTTTTAAGAGCCAGGAAACGGCGGGACGTGTTCTTAGTAATTTTTCAACGGTTGATAGTCCATCTCCGATCAGGAAATACCCTACGTGTGACTTGAGGGTTTCGGCCTTGTTATTGCGTTCACTTTCTTTTGCCAGTCGCAGCACAGCCTTGGCAACATCGTTTTCAGAGGTTCTGCTGGTTTTAGCAATCTTTTCAACCGAATGACGGTACCGGTCGCGAGTGTAAAAATCCATTTTGGGGTAGATCTTGTTTACATCCTCCTGTAATGTTTGCTCGACCAGACTCAAGGCCTCAACAAATTCCCGCCAGTTCGTTTTTGCAAGTAGGTGAAGGCTTTTGATACTGTTGCTCATCGACACATGGTCGGCAGCTTGTTTTTGATTTTCCGCCAGCACCATGCCGCTGATCGTATCTCCTGTTTCAGCAAGATGCTGTTCAACCCAGGATATCGGTAGTGTCAAGTTGACTCCTTTCCATTGGAGTTTTCGTGAATACTCGGCAACAAATGCAGTTACCATGGGCGGATTGGACCGGACCATGTCTGCCATTGTTAATACGAGATTTTTTGGATTCGTTTCTGCAGTTCGGATAATGCAGTCGGCCCAATGGTGGGCCAAGTTTGCGTCAATACGATCGATGGCTATTCGGGCGGCCACACGTCGTAAATTTTCGAGAAGGGCAAGTCGTAACATGATTGGGAAAGCCCATAGTTCCCCCAGGGTTAGTTCACTTATTTTTTGATAGGCCTCGATAAAGCGAGTAAGGCTGTGAATATCCAGGTGTCCGTCACAATGTGATATAATTTCAATGGCGATATCATATATCCTGGGAAGTCCTTCAGAAGCACCGCTTCGGGATCCAAGTTTGGGTAAGCCTTTACTGTAATTCTTCGGAAGGTGCCGTTTAGCAATTTGAATTTGTTCTTCAATCAAATAGAAATTATCCAACAACCATTCCCCTGCTGGCGCAATCGGCGTTTTTTCTTTTATTGATTCCTGTAAAAGGTTAACTACACGGATTAATACTTCCTCATTTTCGGCTAACCTTTTTAAAAGCTGCTCGGGCGTTTTTTTATAATTTATTTCATGCTGTTTGATGGCAAGATCAGTTGCATGAACTGCCACTTGCTCGATTGTGAAAAGTTCGGCACGTAACGGCGGGGCATTGTTGATATCACTGCGTACGAATGTGTCTTTTAGAAAATACTGTTTTAACGGGGACAGCAATTCTTCCAGCGTGACAGTTGTTCCCTTCATTGCAAGTTGAATAAAGACGAATAAAACTTAAACCAGAAAATGCTTAAGACCTGCCTTCAAGCTGGACCTTCGCGACTTTTTAGTTTAGGCACGATAATATTTCTTCCAGGCTCACCGGTTTTTCCAGAATTCGGAATGTGGAGGCGGATGTTTTCGGAACGTCCAACGCGCTCACCAGGTTTAAATGAGTTAGCGGATAATTTGTTAAAATGAATTCCGTTTTTCCCCAACCCATCCCGTCGGGTAAGCTATTGTCCAGGAAAAGATATTCAGGCTTTTCTTTTTCCAGCATGACCATCCCCTCGGTAAGCGTATGAGCGACGATTAATTCAAAGTTTTTATCCGCAAAGAAATATTTAAGAGCTAATCCGAAATCCTTATCATCATCGATTATCAATATTTTCTTTTTATTTTCCATCAATTTTCCCTTAGGAGATTCTTTTGACCTACTGTCTGATTTATAAGAGGTTAGCGTGAGAGCAAGCATAGCGTTTGTATAGTGAAATCAGGAGAACATATAAAATATCATACCAACTGGACAGGTTGAAGAACCAAAGCAGAGTAACGCCAAGACCTTTGAAAATCCTGTCTTCAGGGAATTTAAGAATCGTTTAGCCACCGGAAGCCCCCAACAGCCATTCGACGGCGTGAATCGCAGTTAAGACGATTCCCGGAAGCTTACCTGTAGAATTTATTCTACAGAACAGGCTGGATTTAAGCAAAATGGAGACTCACCCAATCACATAATTTTAATTAAAGAATGTCCCCCAATGGCACACTATTTTTTTATAACAGGTAGTGTTACACCACAAATCATTCGTGGGACCAGTATAAAACCGGGGAATTATAGTCTCAGGACCAACGCAGGGCGGGAAGCCGAAAGGCCTTTAATTCTGACTTTTCTGTTTTATGGTGGGAAACCTTTTAATTTTAATAAATCAAAGTCTGTGGTTTATCGTTTTCGGAAGGATTAATCCAACAACTGCTTGACAGATCACATTAAATGAATTCAATTTCCAACCATACATCTTTAAAAAAGGGAAACATCAAATGAAGGCGGAGGATGAAGAAATAGATTTGTCGCATAAGGAATTTCTGACGCTGGACAAGGACTATGCGCAAGCGGCGGCAGCAGTAGACTTGGTTTATGGGAAGGACAATGTTCCGGGCATTATGCGGAATGCGACGGGAAAGGGATTCTCTTACTCGTACAAAGACAAAAATGTAACGGACAGCAAGTCTTTGGAAAGAATCCGAAAACTAGCCATTCCACCTGCCTGGAGCAATGTTTGGATTTGCCCTCAAGCCTCCGGTCACATTCAGGCAACCGGTATTGATGCAAGAAACAGGAAGCAATATCGCTATCATACACTCTGGAATAAAGTGAGAAGCGAGACCAAATTCCATCGGTTGTATGAATTTGGAAAGGCGCTTCCGGTCCTGAGACGGCAACTTGAAAAAGATATATCCATTTCGGATTTATGCGAGCGTAAGGTGTTGGCGGCCGTTATACTTTTGATGGAACGAACCTATATACGTATCGGCAACTATGGATACGAAAAGATGAACGGATCCTATGGACTGACGACTCTTAAGGATAAACACGTGGTTATCAAGCATGGAGAAATGAATTTTTCCTTTAAGGGTAAGAAGGGTGTTTATCACAATATTTCGTTGAAGAACAAGAAGCTCACTAAAATAGTAAAGGAGTGCCGTGACATACCGGGCAAAGAACTATTTCAATATTATGACAAGGATGGCACACGGAAAAGTATTGACTCTGGCAGTGTGAACCAATACATCAAGGAAGCATCGGGAATGGATTTTAGCGCAAAGGATTTTCGGTTGTGGGCGGGTTCTTTAAATGTGCTCCGATCATTCAAGGCAATGGGTGAAGCCATAACCGTAACGGAATGCAAGCAAAACGTTCAGAAGGCATTGGATGAGGTAAGTTTAAAATTGGGGAATACCAGGATCGTTTGTCGTAAATACTACGTCCATCCTGGTCTTATCCGCTTATACGAGGAAAATAGCCTTGATAAATATTTGAAAGAACTTGACAAACTGGAGGAGCCCGATGATAAGTCAGGGCTCAGCAGCGAAGAAGCGGTGCTAATGAAAATCCTAAAGGGGCTTCATTAACCAATCGGATACCACTCGATTGGCGACCCATTACTTTTTTCCCATTTTTACAACGATCACGATTATCACCGCCACAACAACAAGAAATATTCCGGTATAAACTCCGGCACCAAAAATATCACCCACCACTTGACAGCTGACCAACAATGAGCCAAACAGTGTCAAGACAAGAAGATAGAGGAATAGTAGACCCAGGTTTTTCATACTTGTTTGGTTTAAGTTTCGGTGAGACTAAAAAAAACGGGCCATGATGAAATCATTTTCCGGTTTTCCTGAGTTGTCCTGGGACAGACCGTAGAAAAGACTCCCCATGACGGTTAAAAACAATACCTCGAACCACTTTTGAATAGTTTTCGGAGCCTGTTGGGATGGAATGATTTTTTTATAAAATCATTGAAATTCACTGCCATGGAGAAGAAAATTGAAGGATACACGCAATTACTGAATGAGCTTCTCAAAATCAACAATGACCGGATCGAAGGATATAAGAATGTCCTGAAAGAAGTGAATGACTACGATTTACGTAGCGTTTTGGTAAGCCTGTTGGAAGAGAGTAAGAAATTTGAAGTGGAATTGGCCCTCGAGATCTTAAAACACGGGGGCACACCCTTGGTCGGTTCGAGTACCCTGGCGGGAAAGGTGTACCGGTTCTGGATTGAGCTGAAGGCGACCTTTACAGGAAAAGACCGGTCTTTAATTTTGCGTGCTTGTGAATTCGCAGAAGAAGAGGTTAGAAAGACCTGCAAACGTGCCTTACAGCACATTCATTTAACATCCGGCATGAAGCAGCAGATTCGCAATCAGCAAGCAGCTTTCCGCATTTCATACGATGCTGTCAATGGATATAGCAATATGAAAATAGCCCTTAAGTAAGCGTTGGAAGGCTTTTGAAATGTAGTGTCATGTTGGACTAAAGTCCAGGTTGGTTGGCTTGAATTAACCCTAACCTTAAAGGCTGAGAGTTTAATATCGTGACACTGTTAAGGGCTTTAGCCCAAATGAGTAGTAACC
>JANYKP010000415.1 GCA_025358195.1 Cyclobacteriaceae bacterium | reverse complement strand
GGCAATCCACTTGAACAAATTGATGCCTTGCGCAATGTCAAGTTTGTGATGAAGGACGGTGGTGTGTTCAAACGCGATGGCATCATGACTCCGGAGAAGTTCCTGCATGGGGGGCCAGTCAATGGGTACAATATCCGGTGAACCAGGAATAAATGTATTAATGAAGGGACCTTAGTTTGAGGAAGCCAACCTTGGTGATGGGTCAGTCTCTGCCATGGGTTTGTTTTTTGCGCGTTTGGATGTCGAGAACACGGGGTGTTTGGGCATGGATGTTCTTTTTTTGTGGAGCAGGTAACATGTCTTTTGTGAATTGTCATGAACGGTATTCCAATGCAGTTTTTTATAACGCGGGCGTTCTGCCAATGCCACTTCTGAAAATAACATTCCGGCAATGATTATGACTGCCAATACAATCATCTGAGCCAGACGTTGACGGAAGTTGATGTTCGAAACATGACGTGCCATAATTGTTTTTTTATTTGTTGAGCTAAGATGCAATAGCTCATCAAAACAAATTCTTAAAAAACGAATCAAATCCTACATCAGTAGACTTACCATTCAATCAAAACCAAATAACATCCGGAGGTTCGATGCTCCGACACCTGTCTATCATAATAAAAGCCCCCGCAGAAAACTGCGGAGGCTTATCACTAAACACCCCTACTATTTTTAATTAAACTAATTTGATGAAAGTATTCTGATAGGTCTGTCAGTCTCAGCCATCGGCTTGATCTTTGAACGCCTGGAAGACGCAAACAATGGGTGTTTGGGCATCGACGTTCTCTTTTTATATAAAATGTAACAGGCTTTTCCCGAATTGCTATGAATTGCAATGCGATGCTTGGGTTTATCAAAGCGCGCCATTTTTTTGGGCCACTGTGCGTGGGCTACCTGTGAAAAAAGCATAGTTATCAGTATCAAGATGATCAGGACAATAACCTGTGTCAGTCTGTGACGAACGTTGATATTGGATAAATGTGCCATGGTCCTCCTTTGTTGTATAGACAAATATGCACAGCCGACGCAACAGAAATTGTCTAAAATCGCCTCAAATCCTACATCCGTAACTAACTGCGTAAGTCTGGTAAACCGTCATCCACGAAGGCGAGCATTGATCATAAATCTTTGACGGACAATCGTATAACTAGCTGTTCCTATTTGGGAAGGCACCCCAAATAGCGGATTTCGGTTCGTTTTACTGCAATTTGTATGGAAGGTTTGGCCGAATCTTATGCGATCATAAGTTGTGATTGGCCATGAACTGGGATGACGACTCTTCATTTTGCAATTCAAAAGGTTTCAACTCACTTCCCTCCGAAGGATTTATTCTATCTTTTCCGTTCTTGTGAATATGTTTTCTCCAGGTGTTCGCTATATGCTGTTAGCCACTTTCTTTTTCGCGCTCATGAATGCGGCCGTGAAGCTATTAGGTCATCTTCCTGCGATTGAAATTGCTTTTCTACGATCCGTTGTGTCGCTCATTCTTGCCTATGGGATTGTCAGATTCAACCGTATTCCGCTGCCAGGTAATAACCGGAAGGCGCTTTTTCTACGCGGGTTATTTGGATCAAGCTCGTTGGTCCTTTATTTCATAACGCTCCAGCATATGCCCTTGGCGAGTGCAGTCACTCTGCAATATCTTTCGCCCATCTTCACAGCGATCATGGGAATTTTTATAGTGAAAGAGGAAGTGAAACCGTGGCAATGGGTTTTTTTTGGAATTTCTTTACTTGGAGTTCTGCTGGTACAAGGTTTCGATAACCGGATAGCGCCACTTTATTTAATTCTTGGAATTGGATCGGCGCTCTTCGCTGGACTTGCCTACAATATGATCCGCCAGTTAAAACAGACGGAGCATCCGCTTGTGATCACGTTCTACTTCCCATTGGTGTCTTTACCAATAACATTTTTGTTGCTAAACGGAATTACATGGGTGATGCCACAAGGAACCGATTGGATTATTTTGATCTTGATTGGAACCACCGCTCAAATCGCGCAATATTTTATGACAAGATCCTATCAATCAGACGAACTGTCCAAAGTTGCCAGCCTGAAATACCTGGGGATCGTTTATGCATTGGCATTTGGATATTTTATTTTCGGAGAAACATTTAGCATGGAGGCACATGTGGGCATGGTAGTGGTGCTGGCAGGAGTTATTCTGAATATATGGTACAAACACTCTCGTGAGAAGCTGAGAATGGAGGAGATGAGAAGTTGAGAATTGAGAAGATGAGAATTAGTTTCTTAAGATTCTCAACTTCTCAATTCTCAACTTCTTCATTTCTAGCTATAACTTGGACATCTCCTGCACGAGATCGATCAGCTTGTTAGAGTAGCCCCACTCATTATCGTACCAGGCAACAACTTTCACAAAGGTGTCATTCAAGGCAATGCCGGCCTTCGCATCAAAAATACACGTGCGGGCATCACCCAGGAAGTCAGAAGATACTACTTCGTCTTCTGTGTAGCCAAGAATTCCTTTCAGCTCACCTTCCGAGGCTTCCTTCATGGCAGCTTTGATCTGTTCATACGTTGCGGCCTTTTCCAGGCGCACAGTTAGGTCAACTACCGACACGTCAGCTACGGGCACGCGGAATGACATGCCTGTCAATTTCCCTTTCAACTCAGGGATTACCAACGCTACTGCCTTTGCCGCGCCGGTAGAGGAAGGAATAATATTTTGGTAACCGCCGCGACCACCGCGCCAATCTTTCATGGAAGGTCCATCCACAGTCTTTTGAGTGGCCGTCACGGCGTGAACCGTACTCATCAGCCCTTCTTTAATCCCAAATTTGTCGTTCAGCACTTTTGCCAAGGGAGCAAGGCAGTTGGTAGTACAGGAGGCGTTGGAGACAATGGTATTTTCAGCTGTTAGTTTCTTATTGTTCACCCCCATCACAAAGGTTGGGGTGTCGTCCTTGGCTGGGGCGGACAATACTACTTTTTTGGCTCCGGCGGTAATGTGCTTTTGTGCATCCGCTTTTGTAAGGAAGAGTCCGGTGGATTCAATTATTATTTCCGCGTCGATTTCTCCCCATTTGAGGTTGGAAGGGTCTTTTTCAGCGGTAACGCGAATTGTCTTTCCGTTTACAATCAAGTGGCCGTCTTTTACGCCTACGGTGCCATCGAACTTACCATGGGTAGAGTCGTACTTGAGCATGTAAGCCATGTACTCAGGATCTACGATATCATTAATGCCCACTATTTCAATATCCTTTCTGCCCACGGCGGCCCGGAATGCAAGACGGCCGATGCGACCAAATCCATTGATACCAATTTTTGTCATTTTTTATCTATTTATAATTTTCAGAGGCGTAAAAATATATCAGTATTAATCTAAAACCAATCGATAATGTTCCCTTAGGCCTAAAATAAGAAGTTGGCTTTTTTGTCAAATAGCCGGAGGATTCTATCTTTGCGGCTCTTTAAAAAAGGACGGTCTGTTCGTCTAACGGTTAGGACACCAGATTTTCATTCTGGTAATAGGGGTTCGATTCCCCTACGGACTACTAAACAATTCGTAACGCCACTGTAAATCAATCGTTTACAGTGGTTTTTTGTTTTTGAACTATTCATACTGACTGGGTGCTATACATTCCTGCCAATACTCAACTATTTTTTTTATAGTATTCTCTAAACCCAGCATGGAGCTTGGTTTAATGAAAAATCCCTGTACCGACAACGAATAAGCATCTAAGACTGCTTTTTTATCAGCACCCGTGGTAAAGAATAAGTACGGTATACACTTTATGTGTAATTGTTCATTCGTAAAAACCTTATTCCTCAATTCAAATCCATTAATCTTGGGCATATTAATATCGGATAAAATTAAAAAAGGTTGCACATCGGTTTTATTTAAGAATTCAAGAGCCATATTGCCATCATTAAAATAGACAATCTTATTGGCGTAACCCAGTTTCTGGAACAATTCAATAAGGACTGCTTGATCGTCAGCGTCATCTTCAATGACTATAATAGGACCTGTCTTATTCATGATACTATATCAAATAATTGTAAAGGTACCAAGAATGTGTTCGGAGTACCATTGTTGGGTTGCTGATAAGCAGATCCTTGCTGGCTTGATTGGAGAGCTGGCTGCAGACTAAATTACAGTATTTTGCACCTTTTGCGAAGGTTAACAATAATGGCTTCATGATAGACCGATTTAAACGTCTTGCAGGAGGATTCCGATGGAAAGGAAATATTTATGCAGCGCTCGCTCAGTCCCTTTTGCTGCTGATGGGGCTTTACATGGTGTGCCGTTTCAGTTTCTACTTTTACAATGCAGAGTTCTTTCCGGGCATGACCTGGTCGCGTTTTGGAAAAATTATGGTGGGGGGCCTGCGTTTTGATTTGTCGGCTATTTTGTATCTCAACTCCTTGTTTCTTTTACTCCAGATCATTCCATTTACGTTTCGGTTCACACAGCGCTATCAAAAAGTTCTTAAATATCTCTTTCTGATCATTAACTCCCTGGGCCTGGTGGTCAATATAACGGACACTATTTATTATCAGTACACTCTTCGCCGAACCACCCTTAGTGTACTCCGTCAGTTTGAAAATGAACGGAACATGAGTGGTCTATTGGTTCAGTTCCTAATTGATTATTGGTATGCCGTCATTTTTTGGATGCTGATGATTTATGTCATGACGAAGGTGTACGCCAGGATTAAAATAGAAGGTCCTCAGATCACCAATCGCGTAACATTTTATATGGCCGGAGTGGTGGCCATGCTGGTGATATCGGGCTTAGTAGTAGCCGGGATGCGTGGTGGCTTTGGCGAAAGCACCCGACCTATCACGCTGAGCAATGCTGCTCAGTATGCCACGACTCCAAAGGATGTCAATCTTATCCTGAATACACCATTTGCATTGCTCCGAACTGCAAAGACTCCCGTCATTGAAAAAGTAACCTACTTTTCCTCCGATGCGGAAGTTGAAAAGATATTTCCCGTCAAACATGTGCCGCTTGACTCAACAGCGTTTCAGCCACAAAATGTTGTGGTCATCATTCTGGAGAGTTTTTCAAAAGAGTTCTTTGGCGTGTACAATCGCGACATTGAAAATGGTTCGTATAAGGGCCATACACCTTTTCTTGATTCCCTGATCGGTCATTCGCGTGCTTACCAGTATTCATTTGCCAATGGACGCAAGTCCATTGACGCGATGCCTTCTGTTATTTGCAGCATTCCTTCCATTGAGGTGCCGTACGTGTTGTCACACTACTCTGGTAACAAGATAAATAGTTTGCCAAGTTTGCTGAAAGAGAAAGGATACTATTCCGCGTTCTTTCATGGTGCTCCCAATGGGTCCATGGGATTTCAGGCGTTCGCCAATTTGTGCGGGTTCGCTGACTATTTTGGGAAGGATGAGTATAATAATAACAATGACTACGATGGGATATGGGGAATCTGGGATGACAAATTCTTGCAGTATTACGCCGAAAAGATGAATGGTTTTAAAGAACCGTTCTATACGAATTTCTTCTCTGTTTCATCGCACCATCCCTATAACCTGCCGGACGGGTTCAAAAATAAATTCAAGGAAGGCGAACTCACGATCTATAAGTGTATTGAATACACGGATTATTCATTAAGAAAATTTTTCGAAACAGCTTCGAGGATGCCTTGGTACAAAAACACTCTTTTTGTGATTACCGCGGATCATGCTTCCGCCCAAATCAGAATACCCGAGTATAATTCGGCATGGGGATATTTTTCCATACCTATCTTTTTTTTCAAGCCCAGTGCCGACTGGCATAGCTTTACTCCGGAGATCATTCAGCAAACCGATATCATGCCCACCGTGCTGGGAGAACTTCACTATGAAAAGCCGTTCATTGCTTTTGGAAGAGACATTTTTCATGACCAAACAAGGCCTTTTGCTTTTAATTATCTCGATAATACGTATCAGGCATTTCGCGGAAATTACTTGCTGCAGTTTGATGGAAAGAAAACGCTGGGACTCTACAATTTCAACAATGATAAATTCCTTGTCAAAAATCTGGTTGATCAACTGCAGGATACTGCGCGCGCAATGGAGGACCAGCTCAAGGCATTTATTCAGCAATACAACAACCGCATGGTGGATGACAATCTTACGGTAGATGGCCCTCTGGTTCCAGGCAAAAAGAAGTAAGCGTTATTCAGTAATTCAAAGTGGATAGCGAAGAATGATGCGTCAGTCCTAAAAGAATTTCGGGTCGGTCGAGGATTAAAGATCCCGACTAGCTCGTGCACCCCACTCAGCGAGTAATCCCTTTCTAAGCGAGATTATGATACACATTTTGCACATCATCGTCTTCTTCCAGTGCCGTGATGCATTCCATCACTTCATCTTGTTCCGCTTCGCTGAGTTCCTTGGTGGTAGCAGGTATGTACTGCAATTCAGAACTTTTAGCGGCAAGCCCTTTTGATTCAAGATACTTGAGCATGTGACCGAACTCCGTAAACTTTGTAAAGAGGATGATTTCGTCAGCCTCCGGCTGAATTTCTTCTGCACCGGCATCAATCAGATCCAGCTCAAGCTCATCAAGATTGAGTTTGGCCGGGTCGAACTTAAAAACTCCCTTTCGTTCAAACATAAATGAAACAGAACCTGAGTTACCCATGGTTCCTCCATTCTTGGAGAAGCGCAAGCGGACATTCGCCACAGTCCGGGTCGGGTTATCAGTAGCGCACTCTACCAGCACTGGTACACCGTGGGGTGCATAGCCTTCGTAAATCACTTCTTGAAAATCTTTCTCTTCCTTAGAAGAAGCGCGCTTGATCGCAGCATCCACACGGTCTTTTGGCATGTTAATACCTTTGCCATTCTGGATGGCCATCCGCAGACGTGGGTTGTTATCCGGGTTCGGACCGCCTTGTTTTACGGCAATGGCAATGTCCTTGCCGATTCTTGTAAACCCCTTGGCCATGCGGTCAAAGCGGGCGAACATTTTGTGTTTTCGTTTTTCAAATACGCGTCCCATAGTACTAGTGAATGACAGATTAATTATGCAACATTATTAAAAAAAACAGGTATTGGTCATAGTAGTTTAAAAGTAGGCAGTAGGCAAGGGGCAGTAGGCAAGAATAAAGAAAGGTGCTGCCGTATTTCATTGATATCTTATTCCAAAATTAATTTGTCACAACACCAGGTAATGTCAAACAGGTTGTAAAAATAACCGGGCATTTTGAATTAGAAAATGGATATCAGAAATCATCGCGAAAATAATCAAGCCAGACCAGTCTGATACAGATTAAATTCCAGCGGACTGGCGCCTTCAAAACCATCTTCTTTCAGATCGTCGAAGATCCCCTCGTCAAACTCCAG
>JANYKP010000390.1 GCA_025358195.1 Cyclobacteriaceae bacterium | reverse complement strand
CGCGGTGCCAGCGTCTTTGATAAAAAGTTCGTGCAAACGTGGTTTTGGCGGAGGAAGAAAAATACTGTCGGGATCATTAGGAAGATTTTCCTTCGACCCGAACACTCCAATCAAGCGATCAATTTTATCATAATAGGGAGCTACATCTTCGTAGCCGATTGGCCAATCTTCGCCAAGGCCATCAATACTTCTTCGTTTAAAATCTTTTGGGCCAAAGCGCAGGGAAATTCTTCCCCAATGGTTGGTGCGCCCTCCAATCATGCGAGACCGGAACCAGTCGAATTTTGTGCCGTTTTTATGTGTGTATGGCTCACCATCAATTTCCCAGCCGCCATAGGCTGCGTCAAAATCACCGAATGGCCTTCCTTGATGGCCGGCACCTCTGCGTGGGGATTCCCACGGCCATTTCAGTTGTGTTGTATTGATGGCGGGATCATAAAGAGGACCGGCCTCCAGCAACACAACTTTGATTCCTGCCTTCGCCAAAACGTACGCGGCCATCCCGCCGCCGGCCCCGGATCCTACAATGCAGACATCATAGGTCTTGGGATTTTTCTTGATTTGAAAATCGGGCATGAAGAAAATTTAAGCATGTTAACTTTTCTAAATGTATATTTTATTTTTCCAAAAGAGAAAGCAAAAAAACAGGAATGGTTTATTTTTCTTTTTTGGGAACCGGATCGTACCCACTTGTTCCCCAGGGATGGCATCGTGCTATTCTTTTTGCGCCGATCCAGGCACCTTTTAGTACACCCCACTCTTGAATCGCTTCAATCGTATATTGTGAGCACGAGGGTGTGTGCCGGCAATGAGAACCCAGGAGTGGAGAGAGGGTGAGTTGGTAGATGCGGATTGGGAAGATGACGATCTTTTTGAGCATGTGCTGGGTTCTGGGCGCTGTGCACTGGGTAGCTGGATCAAGTTACCGATTACCTTTACAATTATACGATTTACATTTACTCAATCGAGTAACTGATTTCACCGTCTTTTCCATCTTTCAACTGTACGCCAATCGCTTTCAGGTCGTCTCTTATTTTGTCCGACAAGGCAAAATTGCGGTCGGTGCGGGCCTTTTTTCTTAACTCAATTAACACCTTAATGGTTCCCTCCAGCAAGTGATCATCCACGCCAGATTCCTGTTTCAATCCCAATACATTTTCCATAAATCCGACGTAGGTATTTTTGAACGTATCAAAGACCGTTGGATCGACATGGGAAAGTGGAACATTGCCGGACTTAAAGTCATTTATACGCGATGACATCTCAAACAAAACTGCCAGCGTGGTAGCCGTATTGAAGTCATCGCTCATGTTTTGATAGCATGACTCAACCAGGCCTTCAAGTGTTTGATGGATGGATGGATCAGGGGTTGAGGTGCCCGGATGATTCAATGATTTAATGAACGTTAGTGATGAACTCAATTTCTTGTATCCCTTCTCCGCCGCACTCAACGCTTCATTGGAAAAATCAAGCGTGCTTGAATAATGTGATTGCAACATAAAAAATCGCACGGCCATCGGACTATACGACTTGTCAAGGAGAGGATGGGTTCCGGAGAATAATTCCTTCGGCAAAAAGGAATTGCCTTTCGACTTGCTCATTTTTTCACCATTTACGGTCAGCATATTTGTATGCATCCAGTAACGAACCGGCGCTTTGCCATAGGCGCCAACGCTTTGCGCAATTTCACATTCGTGGTGCGGAAATTTAAGGTCCATGCCACCACCGTGGATATCAAACTGCCTACCTAAATATTTCGCACTCATGACAGAGCATTCCAGATGCCACCCCGGTATGCCCAGCCCCCACGGAGAATTCCATCGTTGGATGTGATTCGGCGAGACGGCTTTCCAAATAGCGAAGTCCACTGAATTTCTTTTTTCGTCCTGCCTTTCCAGGTCACGCGTTCCTTCCAGCAATTCATCAATATTTCGTCCACTCAATTCACCATAGGTATGTTTCTCCATGAATTTGCGCACGTCGAAATAGACGGACCCGTTAGCGACGTAGGCAAAGCCATTTGCCAAGATGGTGTTCACCATTTCAATTTGTTCGACAATATGCCCGGTTGCAGTGGGCTCGATACTCGGAGGCAGGATGTTGAAGAGCTCGCAGACCTCGTGAAAACTGTTGGTATATTTTTGAACAACTTCCATGGGCTCCAAACTTTCGAGTTTAGCGCTTTCTTCGATGCGGTCAACACCCTGGCCGGCGTCATTGGTTAAATGGCCAGCATCCGTGATGTTACGAACGTAACGGACTTTATAATCGATGAAGGACAGGTAACGATAAACGACATCAAAAGCAGTAAACGTCCGGAGATTCCCCAGATGGACTTCGCTATAAACAGTGGGACCGCAGGAATAAACTCCTACGAACGGTGCGTTGAGAGGTTCAAAAACTTCCTTTTTTCCGCTCAGGGAATTTGTAAGAGATACAGGATACTTTTCGTATAGCTTCATTATCCAATTTGAACGGGCGAAGCTAGTAAAAAGCCATTAGGCATTAGGTTTCGGTGTCGGAAATAGAAAAAATTCCGGATGTCAGGCACTGTTCCCTATTTCTTCGTGATCTTGAACTCAACCCGACGGTTCATTTTCCGGTGTTCTTCGGTATCATTTTTCACTACCGGGTTGGCAGGCCCGTAGCCTTTGCCGGCGATACGTCTGTTGGCAATTCCTTGTGCCATCATGTATTTTTTTACGGTCCCCACCCGGTCCTGGGACAATACAATCAAGCTGACCTCTTTCCCTATGTTGTCCGTGTAGCCGCCCAGTTCAATTTCCATGGTCGGGTTTTCTTTCATAATTTCCACCAGGCGATCGAGTTCGGGAAATGATTCAGTCTTGAGTACAGGCTTGGCCTGTTCAAAGAAGACGTTATTCAGTTGAATGGTTTGACCTACGATGATAGGTAATAGATACAAATTCTTTTCTATTTCAGTGTAGGTGCTCACTTGCACCAATTCAAGATTTTCGCTGACGGATAAGTGGCCGGGGGCAGCGGCATGAAAGCCATAATTGATGCCGTAGGGTAGTACGATTTTATAATCACCTGTTTTTGGATCAGAAATAGCTTCTCCTACTTCTTTATTAGTATTCAAGTCACCAATCAGGATATCGGCACTTATAGGTTGTTTGGTTTTAGCATCCAATGTTTTTCCATGCACCAGCACCACTGGATCCGGTTTCAACTCTTTTGCCAGTTTGATCCGTACAATGTCGGTGCTGCCATAACCATCCAATGAAGACACCATGTATGCATAGTCGCCGGAAGCTGGAAGCACATAATAGGCATCGAAGGAACTTGAATTGATTTCTGGGCCAAGGTTGACGGGTTCGCTCCACTTGGTCCAACCATCTCCAATACGTTTGGTCATGAATATGTCGGCGACGCCATAACCTGGCTTACCTTCGGAAGAGTAGTAAAGTGTGCGACCGTCCGCGGCCAGAAATGGAGAGACCTCATCCAGCCGGGTATTTACCGTTGGTCCAAGATTGATTGGCGGACTCCAGTTGCCGTTTTGGTCTTGTGTCGATACGTACACGTCCCGTTCTTCCTCATCTTTATTATAGAAGAGGTTGTTGTTGTTTTTTATTGTAAACAAGATTGCTTTTCCGTCCGCTGACAGGCAAGCCTCGAAATGCTTGGCTTCGTTAACAAAGTTAACCCCAACTTCTTGAGGCTCACCCCAACCCGTCTCCGTTCGGCTGCGGCTCCAAAACTTTGACCCGTCTGCGTATATTATGGAGTTATTATCTGTGCTAACCGAGGCAATGTTATCGATGCCGGTACTGTTGACAGGACTACCCATATTTTGGGCCGGGCTCCATTCCGTGCCTTCTCGCGTGGAAACAAAAAAATCCTCACCGTCATCCTTACCACCAAGATTGCCCTCATAATTCTCTCTGCCAAAATAAAGATTGTGTCCGTCCGCTGTGATGCGTGGCATCAAATCAGAAGCGGCTGTATTAATGGCTGGACCCAGGTTTTCTTTTACAAATCCTTTGGTGAGGTTGGGGGGTAAGTTGATGTTAATGCCATCCTGATGAAACCGGAAATCATCAACTTCAATGGTCATTTTGGTGTAGGATACGATCCCAATTCCAGAGCCGCGCCATTGGAAGGCAGGAGTGGAGAATACTTTTTCTTCATTGATATAAAAGTGCAGCTTGCCAGACACTTGCTCTATCTTGAGGATGTTCACCTGACCGAGTGGTTTGATCGCACTTGATTTAACCCACTCGCGTACGCCTTTCTTTTCGGTGCCTTTCTCCTGTGTTGTATTAGAAATATAATAGTTACCATTCGCCGTCACGATAAAGTAGTTTTGATCACTATCCTTCTTACTGTAACCCCATAATATTCCAACGCCATTATTTTCAAGACCATCTATTTGCCGGATGGAGACCTCTGCCTTAAAATCCTTTTCAAACTCCACATACGGGTTGATGCTAATCACCCAGCCACTCTCCGGAATACTAACATACATTTTGCCATCACGGATATGTTCCGATCCTTCATTGGTGTCACCGATCCACCAATTGTAGCGGTCGTCATCAAATGTGTCGTGTATGGTAAACGTTTGAGAATGGCCTCCAACAATTGTTGCCAGCAGCAGCAGAAAAGATAAATTAGTTTTGAGTGAATTCATTTTGTTCAAGGGAATACCAGAATGTAAAGTTGTTGCTTACTTTCCAGAAGAACAATACCGTCCAAGCCGCAGAGACTATCCGTACTATTGGGTATAGACGGGTTCTGTATCCTGGTAGCTGGGTTCAGGTGGCCGGGTTCTGAGAGCCAGAAACGAGGATTCAGCTACTCCCACTCCCAGGCATCATCATTGATCAACTCGGCTACGACCGCGGTCCATCCTGTTTGATGGGAGGCGCCCACGCCCCGTCCTGAATCACCGTGGAAATATTCATAAAACAGTACCAAGTCCTTATTTTCCGGACGGCTATAGAATTCTGCATGACCGCGATGGACAGGTCTGTTGCTCTGTTTATCTTTTTCAAAAATTGAAACGACGCGTTTGGCCAGCGCGTCAGAGATGCGTTCAAGGTTCAATAAATTACCGGAGCCGGTAGGGTATTCGAGCTTAAGAGTTTCACCATAATATTGATGATACTTTTTCAACGCTTTAATCAAGAGATAATTGGTAGGAAGCCAAATTGGACCCCGCCAGTTTGAGTTTCCTCCGAACATGCCCGAAGTAGATTCCCCGGGATCATAGCCAATACTGTACGTACCGCCCGCCACGTGGATGTGGTAGGGGTTGGCCTCGTGGAATTTAGAAACGGCTCGAATTCCACCGAGTGATAGAAATTCATTTTCATCCAGAAGCTTTTGAAGAATGCGCACGAGTTTTTCCTTCTTCACTAATGAGATGAGTATGTTCTCACCTTCCTTCACTTGTTCGTTGGGCAGGTACTTGCCGGTCTTGATCCGATAGTTCTTAAAATATTCGATGCGTTTCTTAAAGTCTTTTAGTTTTTCAATTTTCTTAAAGTCAATGATCGATACGGCCAGTAATACACTGAGTCCAACCGTTGAGTGTACTTTTAAGGGAATTGCATCGCCGTTGGGCATAGTGAGCAGATCGTAGAAGAAACCTTCCTCTTCATCCCACAGCTTGGCTTCGTTAATCGATTCGGCAATTAATACATAATGCTCGTAAAATTTGGTAGCCACATCTTCGAATGAAATATCGACCACGGCAATTTCCAACGCAATGTCCATCATGTTGAGGGCATACATGGCCATCCAACTGGTGCCGTCCACTTGTTCGAGCAAGGCACCTTTGGGGATTTCGTTTCGGTTGAAGACACCAATATTATCCAATCCCAAAAAGCCGCCTTCAAAAATATTGTTGTCGTTTTCGTCTTTGCGGTTCACCCACCAGGTAAAGTTGATCAACAGCTTTTGAAAAACCCGCTTTAAAAAATCAATATCTCCTGTGCCTTTGATTGTTTTTTCGATTCTATACACGCACAACGCTGACCAGGCATGCACGGGTGGATTAACGTCTGAGAAATTCCACTCATAAGCAGGTATTTGCCCAGCAGGATTCATGTACCATTCCCGCATCACCAGCAGGAGTTGATTTTTTGCAAATACCGGATCAATCAATGACATTGGAATGCAATGAAAGGCCAGGTCCCACGCCGCATACCATGGATATTCCCACGTGTCGGGCATGGAAATAATGTCTTCGTTCTTCAGATACTTCCAGTTGTTGTTTCTGCCCAACTTCCTGCTTTCAGGCGGAGGAGGCAGGCCAGGATCGCCATTGAGCCAACGTTCAACATCGTAATGAAAATATTGTTTGCTCCAGAGCAAGCTCGCAAAGGTTTGCCGTTGAATGGTCTTAAGATCATCAGCGGCATCACGCGGAACAAACTTTTCAAAGAATTCATCCGCCTCTTGAAGCCGTGCAGCAAAAATACTCTCGACATTAACAAATGGATTCTTATGTTCCTGCTTCGAAAGCCTCACCAGAATTTTCTCGCTTTTCCTTCCTTTTATCATCAATTGATATACAGGCGCGAACTTTGTTCCCGTTTCATTGCCGGCCAGGATGTCTGTCTGCCCATCAACAATTACCTTATGGAAAGCATCCTTTAAGTACGATGTGTTATCGGGTACACCAAACAATCGTTCATTGTTTGTTTCGTTTTCAGTGAAGAGTGTTCTGTCGGGAGTTTGATAGTAAAAGTAATATGTTCCCAGTTTTTCATGTTCCGTCACTACGCTTCCACAATCATTTTTAGTCTTCCGTAATTTGATGGAGGGCTTTGTGGTTACATCGCCGCATACCCATTTGTTGGCGAACCAGAGTGTTGGCAGTACCGTGATTTCAGCAGCTTCCTTTCCACGGTTGATAATCTCTATTTCTATGAGAATATCCTCATCTGTATTTTTGGCATAAGTAATGAATACATCGAAATACTGGTCGTCGTTAAATATTCCGGTATCAAGAATTTCATATTCCGGATCTAATTTTCCGCGGCTGGCGTTCACGCGAATCAACGCTTCGTAGGGGTAGGCCTGCTGTGGATATTTGTACAGCATTTTCATATAGGAGTGCGTCGGCGTGTTATCCAGGAAATAGTACAACTCCTTGCAGTCCTCGCCATGGTTGCCTTCGCTATTGGTCAATCCAAAAAAACGTTCTTTTAAGATCGGGTCGCGACCATTCCATAATGCCAAAGCAAAGCAGAGATTTTGATTGGTATCGGAAATTCCAGCAATGCCATCTTCACCCCAGCGATAAGCGCGTGAGCGTGAATGATCATGCGTGATGTAGTTCCACGCATCGCCATTGGCACTATAATCCTCACGCACTGTGCCCCACTGACGCTCAGAAAGGTAAGGTCCCCATTTTACCAGGGGTACTGCCTTCCGGGCATTTTCATCCAGTCGGGACTGCTCGGGATTAATGCTTGTCATGATTATATCTTTAATCTAAAATTTGAATTCTGGAATTTGTAATCTTTTAAGCCGGAGATTAATAATCGCTCACCCCCCTGTCGCAAATCCTTCAAATACCGTCATGCCTCCATCGATAAAGATGCTGGCTCCGGTGATGTAATCACTGTCATCAGAGGCAAGAAAAACAGCAAGTTTGCCAATATCGGAGGGAAGACCGATGCGGTTGTAGGGGATCAAACTCATTAAACTATTGTAAGCCTCCGGGGTATTCCAGGCGGACGTATTAATGGGTGTCTTTATTGCACCCGGGCAAATACTGTTGACCCGAATCAGGCGGTCGCCGTACTCTTGCGCCAGGCTTTGCATGAACATTCGGATCGCTCCTTTGGAGGAGGCGTAATTGACATGTCCTGCCCACGGAATAATTTCGTGCACGGAGCTCATGCAAATAATCTTTCCGGCTGCCGGGGATCGTTCAGGAACAACACCTCTTCTCAAAAATTCTTTTATGGCCTCGCGTGCGCAAAGAAATTGTCCCGTAAGGTTTACTGCCATAACAATATTCCATTGCTCTAAAGTCATCTCATGAAATTTGGCATCTTTCTGCAAGCCAGCATTGTTGACCAGTATGTCGATCGTTCCAAATTCTTTTATAAGTTGTTCATACATGCTGACCACTTGTTTCTCGTTGCTCACATCTGCTTGTATAGCAATCGCCTTGCTGCCAAAGGATTTGATCTTGTCCACGACGGCTTGTGCCGTTTCAGGCTTGGACACATAGTTGACAACAACATTTGCACCGGCTTCACCAAGGGATATTGCCACACCTTCGCCAATACCGGAGTTTGCACCCGTGACCAAAGCAGTTTGGCCGCTCAATTTTTTTTCTGCCATGATTTTGAAGTTTTGAGTGATTAGTTCGAAAAGGGAACGAAGGTTAAGGAAAAGATTTGGAAAGTAATAATAGCGTGCGGTATTTAATGACGTTTCATAA
>JANYKP010000328.1 GCA_025358195.1 Cyclobacteriaceae bacterium | reverse complement strand
CAATCACGACTCCATACGCTCCGTAACTAAAGTCGCTCCCCTTTCCGGTCATTATCAGGTAATCATTATCTACATTGTCTTTTCCAGTTACCTTGAATTTAAGTGATTCATTGATCCGGCGTGTTAGTCCCTTCACGTAACGCTCCGAAGTGGCTGGCGTTAAATCTGTATCAATGATTGGGTCGGCGTTGCCGGGAATGATCACCGCCAGGTTATAAATCGCCTTGGCGGGATTGGGAATGAGGCATTTGTCCTGATCCTCTACTTGGACCGTTATTTGAAAGGCTGTTCGTTTCGTAAAATCATAGATGTTGCAAAAGGCGTCCCATTTTATTTCGCCATCCGCGGCGCCATTGGTCTGATGAAAGGTGTTGAATGTCATCCCGGCGGTGTTAAGCGCAAAGCCATTCGTGATCACAGAAATAATCAGCGGATCGCCATCATCGTCCTTAACAACATATGGCCAAGCCCTGTTTTCACCCTCGTTGAGTGTACCGGATGAACCTGTAACGTTCGGGGTAGTGAAATAAGGTTTTCGATTCAACGGGGACTCAACATGCAGGTTAACTTTCAGCGTATCGGTGAGGGGAAGACTGCACGCGTCGTCCATAGCAATAATACCTATCTGTGGATCGCCGCCAATCAAAAACGGACACGCCGGAAAACAGATTGTAAACTCAACGGTGCTGCCATTGATTAATGTTGCCGTGGTTACCGTGGGCAATATTCCCGAAAGGTCTTTCTTGAAATTCATCGCGAAGGCTTTAATCGTGATTCTCTCTTGAAAATTATCGTCAGCACTTTGCGAATCCGGATCCGATACCTGCACCTTGATACACCGCTGTCCATCTACAACCGAATTGTCAAACGACACATTCATGGTGTTATCATACGTGTACGCAATATCATTCAGTTTTTTCCCAACAATTTGTGGCGGCACGGCTCGCGGGCAGGCGTCCACCACAAGCATCTGGAAATCGCGACGGGTCTCACCAATCTTCACTTTGTTGCGGTACTCTTCCACTTTCACAGCAAAGACAAACAAACCCTGACTGGAGGGTGAGACAGTCAGGAATCCATCGCGGCTGATGCGAAGATCAGGGGCGCCATTCAGAATATTGCTCAGACTATAGGGAGCTCTCCAGGTCACGTCCGGATAAGGACGGGGCCGCGGAAGATTCCCGGGAGGTAACGCCATTCCTGTTTTTGTGTTAAGCGGGGTCACCAGCGAATACACGAGCGAGTCGTTATCATCGTCAATGCCCCCAAAATTGGTGTAATAAGGTCTGCGAGGACAACCAAAATCATTAAGGGGAGGAAATAACCGGGGGGTGGAGTCGACAAAGGGAACTCCATCTTTCACCACCGGCGGGAACTCCAGGTAGAAAGTCTGGCCGGCATAAATCTGGCCTCCTGACAAGAGATTTTCGCTGAAAATGTTGGTGATGGAGTAGTTCCTGCAGCATCGCTCATATGAAACGTAGTAACCGGCGGGGTCATTAAATGCATCGGGAGAAAGCGTGATCTCGGCTGTGTACAATTTTTTAGAGGTGACCAATTCACCGTGGGAACATTCAGGCTGGGTATATTCAACATTGGTTTCGGAAACCCTCGGTAACCGGATGGTCATCATGATTGCATTGTCGCTCATACGAAAAATGCGAACGTCGACAAATGGGTCATTGGCGCCCGGCTGGCCGTTCAGCACATCGAAGTAGAGCACCATGTTCAGCCTGTATTGAAAATCCTTGAGGTGGATCAACTCAAATTCTCCTCCTACAATGTGCGAGGCGGTCCCTAATAAAGGGGTAAGGACGAGGAAAAGAAGAAAAATCCTTTTTTTCATAGTGCACCAATTCGAAAGATAATTAAAGCGAATCAGGTACTGAAATGTCTTTCGGTAAATTGCGACTCGTAAATAAAAAGTGACCAATTGACTCCATCCAATAGCATGAAAAAAGGCGATCTGATCACCGATCTTGTGGTAGAGACCATGGCCGCTGAAGGCAAATGTGTGGCCAAATTAAATGGCCAGGTGATTTTCATATCAGGCGGCGCGCCGGGTGATGTAGTGGATATCGAATTGACAAAAATAAAAACCGCTTTCCTGGAAGGGCGCGTACGCGAAATTAAAAAGCTCTCCCCTAACCGAGTAGCGCCCTTTTGCTCACACTTCGGAACCTGTGGGGGCTGCTCCTGGCAACATATCAAGTATGAAACCCAGCTTCATTACAAGCAACAACAGGTGGTCGACAACCTGGAAAGGATCGGAGGATTGCAATTACCTCCTGTCAACCCCATCGTTGGATCAACCAAGGAAAAATATTATCGGAACAAACTTGATTTTACGTTCTCCTCCAATCGCTGGTTAACAAAAGAAGAACTTATTTCAGGACAATCGTTTGGCGATGCGGGGCTTGGCTATCACATTCCCAGGATGTACGATAAAGTGTTTGATGTGAAGGAGTGCTATCTCCAGCCCGCTCCTTCCAATGATATTCGCCTTGCCGTGAAAGATGTTGCGTTGCGCGAAGGCATTCCTTTTTTTGATCTGCGGAAACAAATCGGGTTCTTACGCACCCTCACCATCCGAACAGCCAACACCGGTGAAGTGATGATTATTCTACAAGTGACCTATGACAAAATGGAATGGACTGAAAAAATCCTGAACCGTTTAGCACATGATTTTCCCCAGATCACCTCCTTTCATTACATTATCAATGGTAAAAAGAATGATACGTTTCACGATCTGAATATTATTTGCTGGAAAGGCAATCCCTACATTACGGAGATGATGCCCAAACCAGACGGAGCCGGCTCTCTCCAGTTCCGCGTGGGTCCGAAATCTTTTTATCAGACAAATTCTGACCAGGCTTTTGAACTCTACAAGATCGTCTGGCAACTGGCGGATATAAAAGGTCATGAATTAGTGTATGATTTATACACCGGCACCGGCACCATCGCCAATTTCATTGCGGGACATGCAAACAAAGTCGTGGGACTTGAGTATGTTGCTGATTCCATAGACGATGCCAATGTAAATTCCAGCATCAACCAAATTCACAACACCGAATTTTTTGCCGGAGACATAAAAGACCTGTTGAATGAATCGTTTCTTGCAGCCCACGGCCGGCCGCAAGTAATCATCACCGACCCTCCTCGCGTAGGTATGCACGAAGATGTCTGCAAGATGCTGTTAAGTGCAGCCCCGCAACGAATCGTGTATATTAGTTGCAATCCTGCTACACAGGCCCGAGATTTGAAAATTCTGTCAGAGAAATATGAAATTATAGCGGTTCAGCCGGTAGACATGTTTCCTCAGACGGTACATGTGGAGAATGTGGTGAAGCTGGAGAAGAAAAGTAGGCAGTAGGCAGTAGGCAGACAGCAGTAGGCAGTCGGGATTTACAGTTAATATCCTGGCCATCAGGACAACTGACCAGAAATTCGTCATTCGTAATTCGTAATTTGAAAGGCAGTAGGTTTTGGGTAATTTTTTAAATTCCTTGGTTTAGGTTTGTTTTAACAAAGCGGTCACATAAAAATGCAACAAGCAGAGAGATACACAGACCATCCGTGGCAATCTGTGCCATCCGTGGCATATTTTAAAGAGCCTTAAGATTTCAGTAAACTTGAATATGAAAAATACACTCCTCTCTCTTTTGCTTGTCATTAGCATCCAATGCCTAGCACAAACTTCTGATGACGCCTACACACGATATGAATTGCTGGATCCATCCACGCAAAGTTTCCGGATCGTGTATGACGTCACCTCTACCGCAGTAGGTTCAACGTTTTACTACAACACGTTGCGGAAAGGGAGTGAACATAAAGTCGACGGTGTCATCGACATGATGACCGGCAAAAACCTGGAGTGGTCGATCGTCAATGGCGTCGATGCCAAAAAAGCAGGATATGCCGAGGCGCAAAATGATGTGGACTACCTTAAAATAAAACTGGCACGGCCCATTACATCAGGTGTTGAGTACCGATTGAAAATTGATAAGACCTACAAGGATCCTAAAAGTTATTTCACGGACGGCGATAAAATTGTGCTTGACCGTCCGCTCGGGATTAAACGAAATTCCATTGTATTACCGAAGGGTTACGAGTTGATCCAATGCAATTATCCATCACAAGTTATGCTGGAACCTGATGGCCGCATCAAAATAAGCTTTCTGAATGTGGGGTCCGCAGAGGTGCCATTACACCTTGAGGGAAGAAAACTTCCAGCCTCCGCCAATCTAAACGTGGCAAAGGAGACGCCGGCTTCGTCCGCTGTCGGGCAGGGGCGAAACAAATCAAAAGCACGTCTCGACTATTCATTTTCTGAAAGAGCCTACCAAACCCGCGAAATCGTTTATTTTCTTCAGCAGCCCGAAACGCATGCCTTTCGCCTCTACCATGATTACACCGAAACCCGCGAGGGAATCGATCGCTACCTCAATGTGGTACGCGCCGGTAGCAAGGCTTCAAATCCTTCCGCAAAAATTTTAGACACTGGGAAAGAGCTAAAAGTAGAAACGCTAAAAGGCGATGCGATCACACAAAAAGGCCTCGACATTGGTGAGCCCGTGACGCCGGAAACCGAAGTAGTGGTGATCTGGTTTGATCCGGTTAAGAAAGGTGAGTCCGCACGCCTTCGCATTGAAGAAACGTATGCCGATCCAAACCGGTACGTGCTTCACAAAGATGAATTGGTATTTGATCGCTCCCTTGGCCGTCCTTTCAACACAGTCATTTTGCCGGAAGGTTGGTTCCTGACAGCCAATGTGATTCCAGCTGTCGTCGATCTTACTTCGGATGGGAAGATCAGTTTGTATTATGTGAACGGATCACCGGATGAGCTGGATGTGTTGATTAGGGGAAGAAGAAAGTAGAAAGTAGAAAGCAGAAAGTGGAAAGTAGAAAGTAGAAAGAAATTCGTCATTCGTCATTTCTCAAACCATCATTTCATTCGCTACTAACTCCAACCCGGCATTTATCATGGCGCTGAAGCCACCATGCACATTGATCAGGTTTTTAAAACCTTCTCTTTTCATTATGGAGATGGCTGTCATGGAGCGATACCCGCCTCCACAGTGAACGATGTAGGATTTATTCTTGTCAAGACTCTTCAGGTTTAATGGCATGTCGGCTAACGGAATAAATTTTGCATCCTTCACGTGACCTATCGCCCATTCTCCAGGCTTGCGAACATCCAGTACTTCGGCACCTTTTATTGATGCGGACTTCATTTCTTCTGCTGAAATGGAATACACGGTGTTTAATTGCTCACTCCATGTTCGAATGCCGCCGTCCAGATAACCTACTACTTTCTCATAACCCACCCGTGCCAATCGCAAAAC
>JANYKP010000320.1 GCA_025358195.1 Cyclobacteriaceae bacterium | reverse complement strand
TGCCGCAGGTGGGTATCTGTTCGCCATGTGTTCGGGTGCCGAAACATTTGACATTGCACTCGCCGCCGATGGTGTGGATATTAGTGAACGTATTTATGATGGAGACGAACCGGACGAAGAGGCACAATCCAAGCTTGATTTCAGCAAGACACTTGCTTTCGAACATTTTACGCTGGAACCTGGTAGCAGCCGGAAGTTTTCTGATATTAACACCGGCCGACCAGACTTTTTTGAATCTGACAATGACTTCTTTCTGTTGTTTGACTTTTCAGCCAAATGGGACATCGTACCGTCCATGCTTACGCAGAATCATGAGCACGTGATACGGGAGTTTATGGGGCAGACCTCTTCTTTCAATAAATTTGTGGTGAAGCCGGAGGTTCTTGTGCTTGGCGAAAACAGAAGAGCCAATAATGTCCGTTATATTTATGGTGAGTTAGGCCGCGGACATTGGACGTATTATAGCGGACATGACCCTGAAGGAACGCCCGGACGCGGAAGAAGAACACCCACCGATCTGAATTTGCATCCGCATTCCCCGGGATACCGCCTGATCCTTAACAATGTCTTGTTTCCCTCTGCTAAAAAGAAGAAACAAAAAACGTAAGTGCGAGCCGACAGTTTTGTAACCGAATCGCACACATAAACTAAAAGGCTAGATATTTTTATTACCTTTTATAAATACCAATCATGAGTCAGGCATTCGTACGAGAAGGTGATGATCCGTGGCTGGAGGATATTGGCCCCTCCGTCACTGCGTTACGAGTCTTTCTCACGCGAGAAAATAACGGGATTCAAATATTTGAACGAAGTAGCCATAAGGATGCAATGGGAGAGCAGGTGCATGTCATGAGCAATGGGTTGTCGTACACGAAGGACAGTGAGGGAAAATGGAAAGTCTACTCATCTCCTCAATCTCCAAGGTAAAGGAGCGGACTGTTGATGTGAATATTTGATCTTTCTTCTGGTTTTGAATTTCCATTGGTTCAAAAAAAGATCAAATACAGAAAGAACAAAATCAGTAATAATGCTGTGAGTTTCAAACCTATTCGGCTGGCTCCAAATTCATATTGACAAACAGGACATGTTTTACTTTTCGAACCTATTTCAATGGCACAGGAAGGGCATTCCTTTGTTTTGGTCTGGCTATTATTCCCCATAGACGTGGTTCGTTTTAAAGGCCGCATTTTTATAAACATACAAGAAGGTGTGAAAAAAGGCCCAATGGCGTTTCCACTTTTCCAAAACTCTTGCTTTTTAGTTGATTTTTAACTTTCCCGAACTACATTTGATCTGCCATTTTAGCAACCAATGCCCATGAAAGGAAAAGGTAGATTTATAAAGGGTTCCTCGCTTTTTATGATCGTGTTGATGACACTTATTCTTTCTTGTCATCAGAATGAATTTACAAATGCTGTTTTATCACACATTCAATCCGAAGCCATTTCAGATTCGTTTCAAAATGAGACAGTAGATATCTCCTCTGTTGCGATGAATAATACAACCGAAACTCTTTCGGGTGGCCGATATGGGGAGGTCAGTCGCGAAATAAAAGGTATTGGTAACATTGACGACCGTTTTAAATGTGCAGTTGTTACTCACATTAAGGATCCTGCAAGTACTTTGGAAAACCCAATCGGTACTATCACCATCGACTTTGGCACGGGCTGCGCGGATGCTCATGGGAAAACCCGGAAGGGGATGATTATTATCCATTACTCCGGCAAAAGATTTTCACCGGGCTCTACCATAACAGTAACCGTTCAGAATTTTTATAAGAATGATGCCCACGTAGAGGGTACCCTCACCCTAACGGGTCTTCTACCCTCAACACCTGATAACACTAAATTCCAAGTTGTAACTTCCGGCAAGCTTATATTTCCAGATGGGAGGCAGGCAACCCGAGAGCAAAGTACCACGCACGAACTATTTCCTGATCCAAAAAACCTCTGGATCGTCACCGGACACTCTTCGGGGACCAACAAGAATGGCAAAAGCTATACGATGAAAATCACGAGTGAGCTTGTGTACTCTAAAACATGCGAGCTCAACAGTAAGGTATTTATTCCCGTCAAGGGCATCAAGACCCTTACCGTCGACCACAAAGAAATAATTATTGATTATGGAGATGGCTCCTGCGATAACACGGTTACCATTACTGTTAATGGCAAAAGCAAAGTGGAGACACTAACCGATGGCAAATAACAGTTTTGCTCCGTTTCAAGAATAGCGGACATCCGATCCTGCCAAGCATCCGCAACACTGATCGATTCGTGACTACGTTTTTTTTTAAGCGTGGAATTTGATGACACCAGGTCGTTGGTAAAATCTTCAGAACCACTACTATCAATAGGCGAAGGCGAGCACGGCTACGACATGACAGGCTGTTCCCGCTAGTACAAACAGATGCCATATGAAGTGGCTATAGCGAATCCGGTCGGCCACAAAAAATAAAACTCCAGCCGAATACATGATCCCTCCGGCCAGCAGCCAAAACAAACCCCATAAAGGCATGTTGAGCCATAATGGTTTTACAGCTACGATGGCAAGCCAGCCCATGGCCAGGTAGATTCCGGTAGAAAGCTTGCTACTATTGGCGCCACCGATAGATTTCACGGTCACTCCTATAATGGCTAATCCCCACACGATTCCAAATAACGACCAACCCCACGCTCCACGGAGCAAGCCCAGGGTAAACGGTGTGTAGGTGCCAGCGATCAAAAGAAAGATTGCACCATGATCAAAGATTTTGAACAAGCGTTTCGTTTTGCTTTGCGGAAACGCATGATAAAGGGTTGAGGCGAGATACAATACAATCATCGTGGCGCCAAAAATGCTCGCACCTACGACAGCTGCGGTGCCCGCGGGAAGTGCAGTCCAAATAAGAATGGGCGTAACGGCCACCGCGCCCAGAAAACCCACCCCATGGCTGACCGCGCTGGCAATCTCTTCGCCAAGTGCTTGTTCGCGTTTAGGTTCGGGTGAATGAGCGCTCATGATTCTGAAAGTGTGGCAAAGATCGCGTTTCCCGCGAAATGTCACTGCAGCGAGACGGATTAAAAAGGCTTGATTAACTTTGATATAAATAAACGTTTATGAAACAAGCATTGTTCTTCTTACTGCTGGCAGGTCAAATCTCATTCTTCGCCAACGCACAAGGCGTTACGTGCGGAAATTTTAAATTAGCAGATCAGGAAATTATTTACCAGCAGGTTTTTCAGGATACAGTTACGATTCCATTATTGGAGAAATATTATAAATCCTTACCAACCGTTTCCAACATTGTTGCAACACCGGATGGTCTTCAATTTGATGTGAATGACATCACTGTTGATTATAAGAAATTCCAGTTCAGCCAAAACAATACGCCACTGATCATTCAGTCAGGAAAATTCAGCGGGAAGGCTACGGTTGGAGTAAAAGATGGCAGGTACCGCGTCACGGTTAAATCCATTCAGCTAACCGGCAACATTGGGTATAAAATGATTACGAAAAAAGAAAGCCTCACCACCTACGCCAGTAAAAACAGTGCGACCGAGTGGGCGCAGGATTTTTGCCTTCCCAGCACCCTGGGTCTGCTTGATAAAGCTTTCTCGGATAAGCTTCAGTTTAAGAAAGTAAAGGATGATTGGTAGTCAGGGATTGTTTCCTTCAATTATCTCAATCATTTTCAAGGAATCGAGCTGATGAAGGGTTTTCAAAAGTTTCATTTTTCTTTTGTATAAAATCAGCAAAAAACTTTCAGGAGGAGGAACTACTGTCGTGTCAGCCTGTATAGTTGAGTCACGCCGAACGATCATTTTTTCGATTTCGTATTTTAATAAATCATCCATTTCATAGAGATCGCATTTCAGTCTTTTCTGCAATGCCGCAGGTAAGGGTGGAAACTTTGCCTCCGATATTGATTTGAATTTCTTATCTGCATTTACTTGTTTCATAAAGTAGGCGGTTATTGGCAAGGCTGTGCTTGCACCCTGTCCCAGTTCCGTGTTGCGAAACCGTATCCGCGGATCATCGGCGCCCACCCAGGCACCCATCACAAGCTTTGGGGTCATGGCCATGAACCATCCATCTGCATTCGACTGGGTGGTGCCCGTCTTACCCGCAAGGTTGTTGTAAACACCATATTTCCACCGTAGCCGCGAGGCAGTGCCCTCCATCACTACAGTGCCTAACATATTCGTGAGGAGTTGGGCCGTTTCCTTTGCCATGGCAGGTTGATTTGATGGGGCCGGTTTGAAATTGTCATATACTTTTCCATCAAGATCCTGGATAGAATTTATGAAGTAGGGTGTGTTCGTCTCCCCTTCGTTGGCAAAACACGCATAAGCACCCGTCATCTCCATCAGCGAGATTGAAGAAGTGCCCAGTGAGATCGAAGGTACCTCCGGCATATCACTGGTTATACCCATCTTTTGGGCAATTTTTATCACCTTGTCGACACCTGCTATGTCAATGAGCTTCACGGCGACCGTATTAACGGAATATGCAAGTGCTCCTATCATAGAATATTCCACTCCGTAATCCAATTGGGAGTCTCGGGGTGTCCACTTTTCTCCTCCTTTGTCAATATAGGTCTGCATTTCAGCGGAAAATAACTCACATGGCTCAACACCCTGTTAATACGGTCGCCGTGAAGCTCATTGACATAGCAGGTGTCGACAAGGTGATAAAAATTGCCCAAAAGATGGGTATAACCAGTGATATGCCGGAGGTACCTTCGATC
>JANYKP010000198.1 GCA_025358195.1 Cyclobacteriaceae bacterium | reverse complement strand
AGCAAAACTGGGCCGTTGTGTGTTGCGCACGACTGTCGAGACAACAGCAACTACGGAAATGTTAAGGCTGTTGCCTGCCTTGCATCTCCCGACAATTAAAGTCAACTAAGCATGTAGAACGTACGCTTTTATCTTCTCTGGACCAGGGTTCGATTCCCTGCAGCTCCACCTTCGCCCGCCGAAGCCCCGTCCCGGGGCGAAGGCGGGCTTCGCCAAACAAGTATCGTTAGTTCAAGTCCCCGCTTCGTGTGGCTACGGTGGACGCAGTCCCCCAATCTTCGATTGAAGATTTAATTGAAAGAGATCGTCTTGTTTTCAAGCTGATACAATCGATCACTTGAATTGACGAAAAAACCCATACAGGCGATAGTTCATAGCCACGCAAAACTAATTGCAAAACGTAAAGAAAATATAGTTCCCAATGACAGTAAACTGAAGGCAACCAGCGGAAGTCCCAGGTTGATCCAAAGGACTAGGATTTAATTATTCGCCGCTTCTGTTCAAATACACTGTGAATCCAATGTTGAGACCTATAGCGGAGGAGGCCCCTATATTTATTCCATTGTATGTGACGCCTCCTTTGTCGTCTCCTTTTATATAATTGATTGAAGGCTCCACCGCAATGTTTTTAGTTATAAACGCTGCGATCCCAAGTTCCATTGGAATGGCTGTGCTACTGCTACTGCTGGATGTTCCTGACGAACTGAACGAATTCGAAACCGAGTTGATGCCGACTCCTAAGAAGAAGTTCTTTGGCAAATAATACCGGGTAAATACACCAATGCTGGTTGTCGAGCTGGAGAAGCCTGATTGACTCGAGTTAAAGTAACCGAGGTTTACGCCAACTGTAAAATTATCAATTACAAAATAGCCTGCCTTTGTATTGATATTGAAGAGGGATTCATTTGGACTGTTTTTAAAAGAATAGCTATTGAAGCCGACGTTGGATGAGGCTCCGATCAGCCAGGCTCCCTTGTTAATCTGTGCAATGGCAGCCGATACCGTAAAGACTGTCAGCAGAGTCATAGTTACTTTTTTCATTTTGTTATGGGTTTGGTTTGTAAGTTCCTCAGTTTGTCAATATTTCCTTGCCCGTAAAAGTAGGCTGCACCGAAGGGGTTCTATAGCGACTTGCCCCGGGCGGATTTATTTTAATTGCAATAATCGCAAAAAAGCACAACGGGGTGGTGCCTGCGTTGTGATAAATGCAACGGAAAAATAGTTGTTGCCAATCTCCGGCTTAATCCGTGATGAACTTTCATCCATTCCCTCGAGATTTTCAGTTACGAAATTGAATATCTGGAAGCTTGTTTCCCAAATAGCTATCCAAAAAACAATCAATATCAGAATTTCCTTGTGACGTGGAAGCATTTTTCATTTTCAAGTCATTACTTTTCAACCCAAGTTAAATCCTTTCCCTAAGATGTGAAAGCGGCCCTGCGGTCATTTTATTTCCTGAAAATAGTATCTTAGCAAGAGCCAAAGACTAATAAGCACCAACAGCCAATATCCAAAACCAAAATGATTCAAGAAAAACAAGTTCATATCCTCATTGGCTGCGCCGATGCCCGTGATCTCAGCCAGGTGCAACTGGACGCGGTGAGCACGGTGAGCGAGGATTTTAAAAAAATGGGTATCGAGATCGAATACCATGTTGTTCGGGCGGCGGGCTCGTTTGTCACCCCCGATGTGGTGATGGACATCAAGCGCACCGTGGAACAGTCCCAACGCAGTCTGACAGAACCCATTCCTGTGAATTACTTCGTGCACATTCAAACGCACGCTCACCTCACGGAAGATTCGGGCGATGATTACATCAGCCACGTACACGACCTGCATGTGGTCGAGGGATCTCCTCTCAACTGTGGTATGCTCGGCGCATCAAGCGTTGGTATAGAAATCGAGAAGATGATCGTAGAAGAAAAACCCGTTTTGGAACTGGACGGGGGCCCGACGGTGATTGACAACGACACCAAAATCAAGTTGCTACTCAAGGAGCATTATGCGTACGATGGATACCTGGCGGGAGACTGGATTTTTAGTATCGATTTGTTAAGAACCCATCCTCGTCACCAACGAACATTGCTGGAAAAAGCAATTGACAATGATTCTGAACTCAAGGTACTCGACATCGAAATCACCTGTGGTATCATGGATTATTCAATTCACTCACTCATACGCGTGGATGATGGGGAGCCCGCTGTTCCTTTTTGGGACACGGTGCAAAAATATATCCGTGACCATGTCGTAAATGAGCGGACTAAACGCGAGGTGCTCATCCACCAGTCCCAAAAACAAAAACCTTTGGCGGGGCTTTTGTGTATGAGTGATCCCCGACAATCATCGCGGACGCTTGCTGCGCAATATTATTTACGCGCAAAGGGTGTAGATAGCCGCGGCGAGTACCTGCCAAATACGGTATTCAATATGACGGGCAGCTCCTTTGATATTCCCTACACGCCTTTCGGCCCGTATGTCATTGCTGGATTTTTTTACGCGGTGAAGCACCTTGGCCTTACCGACCAGCTCGTGATGGGATACGATGCTGCCCAGACGGCCCGCATCCTGCTAAAAATTAAACATGACCCGATCATGAATATGATCGTAAAGAAATTTAATGTCAACTTAATCCCGATCAACCATGTGGACGTTCAAAACGAATAAGAAAAAAGGATTATTTTTTGTGCTCAGTTTCTTTTGTCTGACAGCAATCGCCCAGGAAAAGAAACAGGAAAAAAAATTCATTAATCCCGAAGACCTGAGCAAGCCGACCAGTTATTCACATGTGGTGATCGCAGGCGGCACTGTTTACATTTCGGGACAAGTATCCGTCAATGAGAAAGGAGAAGTGGTTGGTAAAGGCGATTTGCGTGCTCAGGCCACCCAGGTTTATGAGAATATTCAGATTTGTCTGAATGCTGCCGGCGTTACGTTCGCCGATGTAGTCAAGATGAATACGTACCTGGTAAACTATAAACCGGAAGATGTAACCGTGATTCGGGAAGTCAGGAAGAAGTATTTATCCGCTGAAAATCCTCCGGCGAGTACGCTGGTGGGAGTACAGGCTTTGGTGAATCCGGATTTTTTGATTGAGATAGAGGTCATTGCTCGCCTTCGCTAAAGCTTCGACGGACAAGCCAGCTTGACCAATTTATTATAATTCCACCGAATTCGACTGTCAAAAAAATTCGTATCCATACCCTTCCAATTGTGATAATAGGTTGGGGGGTGCATCCGTTGCCGTAACTCTTCCTTCTATCCTGGGCGACACCGGTGATTTTGCCTTTAAGTACTCGATCAGCGTCTCATGCATGGAGACGTTAAGAAGTGTCGGTTGTTTCACGTTCCCTAACCGGCAAAGCGTGTCATCCGGATCCCCTTCCCGTTCGCAGGTGAGCACCGTATAAATTCGACTCAGGTCAATGGGTTTGTCATTGATTTTTATCCAGTTAATTCGCTGCCCTAGCTCGTTGTTCATGGTGAAATTAAGGTGCATCCCCTTCATACGAACCACCCATCCCCCCAGGCGCTCTGCCGTGTTTTTTGCAAACACATTGTGCAATTCCTTTTCAAGCCAGTCCCATAACTGCTGGCCGGGTACCTGGCCTGACTTAATTTCGGCATTGATTGGTATCATGCTCCATAAATAATCTATTGTGATAACCGCCTCTTTTGTCTTTCGTTCCGGTACCAGCGGTGGACAGAATCGAAATCCGTTGCTCAAGGCCACATCGGGTTTAAACTTCCACATCATGGCGTCCGTGATCAGGTTATCCATTGGAGTCTCCAATACATAATATCGAACTAATGGAATCCTGGATTTGCCAATCACTTTGTCAAGTTCTTCGCGATAGGGCGCTCTTTCCCGCTTGATCAAGTCGAGCATTTGCGAATCTGCTTTGTACTTTTCCGGGTCAACTTCAAGCAATTCATAGTTCTTATCTTGGACTTTGCCATTTTCTATTACCAGGTCCAGCCTTGCTACAAATGAGCCAAAGGCACCCGGCTCTGTTACCATTGCATATTTTCCCGCTATCGGGTTGCGTACGCGCTCGTGCGTATCGCCCCCCAGAATGTAGTCAACTCCCTGCACCTGTGGTTTATTCGACAGGTCCACCTGTTGGGCCAATCCCAAATGGGTAACTAAAAACACCATCACACATTGCTCCTTTTCTTTCAACTCGGTGATGTACTTGGCCACACTATCAATCGGATTGGCGTATTGGATACCAACGCTAAAGGCGGGCGGTTGACGTTTTGGCACTTTGGGATCGGTGTATCCAATAAATCCCAGTTTTATTCCAGCAATGGTGGTTGTCCAATAAGGCGGGAAAATAAGATTTCCGTTTAGTGAATCTCCTGTTTGATGAAACATGTTCGCACATATTTTCGCAGCGGTATATCCACTCAAATCCTGCAGCATCATTTCTTTTTTATACGCTACTTCCCAATTTCCGGGAATCATCAAGTCGTAGCGTATGTCATTAATCAACGGAACGATTGCCTTTCCCTGGCTGAGCGCCGCTAATCCACCGCCTTGAAAACAATCCCCACCGTCAATCAGGAGCGTATTGCCTGGGTTTTCAGAACGGAGTTTGTTCAACATTGTTTTCAGCACGGCAAACCCGCCCCGCTTTTTATAAAGCACCTGACCATTTTCCACAAAAAACTCATCGTGGGTGTACACCTGGGCGTGAATATCGGCCGTATGTAAAATCGTTGCTATCCTGGCCTTACCTTGTTGCACCGCGCTGCTATTGAATAGTTCACGACGATGCTGCGTATCATGTGAAGCAGCATTGGCCAAAACCGATGGAACCATGGCTCCGATCGTCAGCGCAGAGATTTTTTTAACAAAGTCACGTCTTCCCTCAGTCTGACACTGATCAAAGGATGCCTGCTTTTCTTGAGAGGGACAGGCCTCATTTTTAGAAGTTCTTTTTGACAAGGTAACTGACATAAGCGTTTCCTGCGAGTAACTAATTAAGACCAGGGTTATTTTCTTTGTTTCTTTTTTCTAAGGTCATCATATTCCAACGAAATAGTATGACTCGAATTATTGAACTTCAGCATCCGAATGGTGACCTTCATGGTCTCCTTTTTTAGATACAGCGACTCAATTTGTTCCTGATGATACCCTATTTCCTTTGTCTCTGTGAAATCCTCAAAAAATGGTTTAAAGTCTGATCGTATTTTTTCGCAATCGTTGATTGCTAAGGCGAAGTCTTCCAGTTTGTAGTCGATCGACCACTTAAATGAGACTTTTTCTTTGTTCGCCTGCTGCTTGATCTGAATGACTATTTGATTTCGGATAGCCTTCGGATTGAGGTGTTTATTCCTGGAAATACTTCCTATGATGGAGTTTTTCGCATCCCGGTTGGGATCTGAATATAATGTAAAATCGGGATTGCTGGTAAGTTGTTCTTTCAAGGCGTCGAAGCTGTCATCAAGGGGGAGTTCAAAAAAGTAGTCTTGCAGTTTTTTCTTTATTTCTGAGTCCCCCGGAATCAGATCCCAGCTTGCTAACAGAAAAAAGATAAGACCGTAGAAAATCACCTTTTGAATCATGCCCGCACGGTTACAACAACTTATCAGCAAGTTAGTCAATTTGAGAGTCATGGTGGGAAGTTTGAGTAAGGACGACACTGACAAAAATTAATGCCAATTGGATTTACCCTTGTAAAAACAAAATCTTGACGCAGCTTTATTGGCTGCGTCAAGATCAGAATCTGATTCAATTATAGTTATCTAAAGAGTGCTTTCGCGGGCCCAAAGAGTTCTGCCATTGGAATTTTATAGAGATCGGTGTTTATATCACCGACCTGCTTGGAGAAGTAGGCGAATTTTTTACAATGTGTGATGCAAAAGAACTCTTCATCCTTGGGACCATTCACGACCGGACCAAGATTCTCAGGCTCACTCCAGTTTGTCCAGGTTTCATCTAGGCGATGGGAAAGGTAGATGTCATAGCCGCCATAACCGTGATGACCTTTGGAAGCAAAGTAGAGCGTTTTCCCATCGCATGAGAGGTACGGGGAAGATTCTTCAAGATTGGAGTTGATCGCACGACCCATGTTTACTGGTTCAGTGGCTTCTCCGCCAACCCAGAAGCTAACATACAAGTCCCTGTCTCCATACGTTTCTTCGCGTTCTATGGCGGAAATGATCACGGATGCTTTCTTTGAAACGAAAGCACTACCATGTTCAGAAAGATTGTAGTCGTTCTTAATTATTATGGCCTTGGGGGGAGACCATCCACCTGCCTCATTCACGCTATAAGAAAGTCCCGCCCGCATTTTACCTTTCTTTGAATACTGGTTGCCAAGCATAATCGTATCGCCCGTCACACTGATACCGCTGATGAAGTTAGGGCCACTGTTATTAAGAACTCCCTCCAACCGCTTGGGCTCTGACATCGCATTATTATTACTCTTGTCGATGTCGGCATACCATATATCTTCTTTATCCTCTGCTCCCGCCGTATTGTGGGGATGGTGCGAGCGACTGAAATACAGCCGGTTGCCATGTAGTGCGATGGCAGGCTTAAGTTCAGCAAATGGGCTGTTGACAGCGGGCATCAATGGCGATGCCTTTGCACTCAAATTGAGGTTGGAGGCAAGATGGATAATAGCATTCTGGGAATTCTTCACGACTTTGCCTGTGACGCCATCGCCGCCTTCCAAGATTTGTTCCTGGGCGAAACAAGAATAAATTCCTGTCCCTAAAATTAAAAGTGTGATCAATGCTACGTTGACCCCATTTCCTCTGAATTTATTGTGAAGTGTCATGTTCTTGTTATTTATATTGTTTGAATTTATTTTTTATTAAAATTTGATGGAGGTCGTTGTGGTGGTCTCAACCCTGATAGTTGAAGAAGCACGTGAATGTCTGTCTGGCCTCAACCATTTTACCTGAGTCGCATAGGAATAATAAAATGCTGCCACTAAAATGAAAAGCAGGATCATTGATCCATTGATTCTTTGTTGCCAGGTGAGTTTCATCGTGATGGTATTAAGCTTTAATGTTGAATGTTGTTTGATCGTTCAGTAGGGTGGTCGG
>JANYKP010000165.1 GCA_025358195.1 Cyclobacteriaceae bacterium | reverse complement strand
CAAGCACCTCCTCACGCACACCTCCGGCCTCCCCGATAATCGTAAGGTGAGTAAGGAGGTGCTTGATCTTTACTTTTTGTGCGATTGTTTTATTCTTAAAATTTGGAAAGTATTTTAAAAGACTGTCCTCAACGGAAAGTTTACCCTGCTTTTGTAGAATCAGGATGCCATTCGATACAAATGTTTTTGAGATCGAACCGAGGTTGAAAAGCGTTTTGGTTGTGATGGGTTCTTTCGTATTCAAGTCACTTATACCATAGCCCTTTGAAAAAATTATCATCGTGTCTTTCATGACAAGTATGGCGCCCCCAGGCTGGTCTGTGGCGAACAATTGTGAAAAATACCGATCCATTTTTGTCTGAAAGGATGGCTCCCTCGAACACGAGAATAGTAGAAGAAGCAGGATGATTTTTTTCATTTTTACTTCGATGGCCGGGTTAGTTCTTTAATCAGCTTAACTTCCTTTTCACTGAAAGCGCTACCGTCCTTCCGAAAAACGTCATGAAACCAGATAGCGGGTTCCGGTGTGCCCTCTTTTGAGCCCCAGGGAAAGATGGTATTGGTCTTGCCACTCACCAGGCCCCAATTGATCGCGCCGACTTTATGTTTTTTTAGGACCGGGAGATTTTTTTCAAACGTGCTATGGTTAGTCCGGGCCATGTACTCGCTGCAAATTAATGGCCTGTCGTGTTTTTGCAAGCGAAGAATTTCCGCCTCCAGGTTTTTTGCGTCACTGTAGTTGTGAAAGGTGATGACATCGGAATTTTGCAACTGAAAGTCATTGTACCGTTTGAATTTCTCTCCACCATTCCACGTAGCGCATGTGAGGGGTTGGGATGGCCGAACAGACCAGGCCCAGCGAAATATTTCCTGCATAAACGGGAAGGAGATTTCGGTCATATCACTGTTGCCAGGCTCGTTGTACAAATCCCACATTAAAATGCGGTTGTCATTTCTAAATTGAATAAGAATATCCTTCACATACAATTCAAGAACATCCCACTTTTCGGCATCACCTACAATGGCTGGGCCGGGCGCACGCAGCCAACCGCTATTATGCACCCCGGGTATGGGCTCCGGCTGTTTGCCTGGTTTAGGGTCCGGTAGCCAACAATCGTCGAAAAGAACAAAAAGCACTTTGATTTTATGCTTTTCTGTAATGGCCAGGAATTCATGAATTCTTTTTTTGAAACCTTCTTTATCTGTTTCCCAGGCGAGGTTATGTAAATAGACCCGGATGACATTGAAGCCCAGGTCTTGCGCCCAACCCAGTTCCCGGTCGATGGTTTTTGGATCGAACGTTTCGGCCTGCCACATTTCCAGTTCGTTGATGGCGGTGCTGGGAATAAAATTACAACCGACCAGCCATGGCTGTTTATTGTACCAATCGTTTGCCTGGGTTGCTGTCCAGATTTTTTGTCCCTGAACTGAAAAGTTCAGAACCAGAAACAATAGGATTAGTCGTAACATGTTATTTCTTTTTTTCAATGGATGGTAAAATAAAATTATCAAGCACGCTCGGGAGTTTCATCATCGCTTCAATCTCCCTGGTAGTGCGTGGTGCCGATCCTGAAAGCAGTTCATGTCCGTCTTTTGTCACCAGCACATCATCTTCAATACGCACTGCAATGCCCAGCCATTTCTTATCACAGTTGCTGTCGTCCGGAATATAAATGCCGGGTTCCACGGTTATAACCATATTCTCTTTCAGTTCTCCATAATCACCTCGATCGTGTACGTCCAGGCCAAGGTGATGGGAGAGGCCATGCGGATAGTACCGGGTCCCCTCGGATTCATTTTGAATGATGCCCAGGTCTTTTAATCCTATGTTGACAATATCCCGGGCGATTTTACTGATCTGTTGGAACGTCACGCCGGGCTTGATAGCATCAATGGCCGATTGTTGCGCATTCAAGACAATGTCATAAATCTGCTTTTGTTCAGGTGAGAATTTCCCGCTGGCGGGAATGGTACGGGTAATGTCGGCGGTGTAGCCGTGGTATTCGGCACCAAGGTCCATAAGCACCAGTTCTTTGTTGGTGATGGAGGGTTTGTAGTTTTCGATGTAATGTAAAATGCAACCGTTGTGACCGCCTCCCACAATGGAACCATAGCCAAGATCTTCAGCCTGATATTTTTTAAAAATAAATTCGTGTATTCCCTGCACTTCACGTTCGGACATGCCGGGTTTCATGGCCTTCATCACTTCCACCTGTCCCTGACAGGAAATTCTTACTGCGCGTTGGATCAATTCAAGTTCTTCGGGTGTCTTAATGCCGCGCAACCCATCCATGATACTGCCAAGCTTCAACGCATTCAAGTTGTTTCTTTGTGGTTCCACACTCAGGGTGAGCCCGGTTTTTTCCTGGAAATTTGCCTTTGCCTTGAATTGATTGACCAGATCATAGAGGTCGGATGAGTCACGCGGATCATTTCTCACATCATTTTGGAATTCATGGAAGAGTACTTCATCGAATTTGGAAAAATCAATATTGTATTTCTTAAATTCCTTGTTATTGAAAGAAAGTTCAAAGCCGAGTTGTTCACGCACGCCGGCATCGCCCAGCCTGCGGCCCGTCCACATTTCTGCCAAGGCATTGCGTGGCTGCACGAATATGATTTCATCGTAGGCCGTGCCTGTGGTTGAAGTTTGCTTGTCCTTAAAAATCAGCAACACAGCGTCTGGCTCTTTATAGCCAGTGAGGTAATAAAAATCCGGGTCCTGGTGATAGGCATACTCTACATCGTTGGCCCGGTTTCTTACCGCGTTGGCAAAAAATACCGCTACGGAATTTGGCGGCATGTTTTCCCGCAGTTGTTGACGGCGCTGCTTATGAAATTCCTTGCTTAAGAAGTCAGTTGGTAAGTCGGGGTTTTGCGAAAAGCCGGTAATGGAAACGGCGATAAAAATATAAAGCGGCAGTGATTTCATTCAAGGAGATTTTGTATAAATATCAGAATTTGAATTGACATATGAGAGATGGCCTCCGTCCTCGATGTTAAAATTAGTAACAATTGTTAACTCTTAAATTGCAGGCCTCCATTAGGACACAAATATCTCCAGGTAGTTGGTTTGGTTGACGGATTTTTTTTAACATAGAGATGCACAGAGAAAATGCAGCCGGGTGAGTGGTGTGTATCAAAATCAGACTGATTTTTCTAATACAACAAACTCGAGCTTCATTTTTGGTTGCCCGAATCGGGGATCGTTAAATGAAAACGGTTTTCGTTGCCCTGTATCATGATAGCCGTGGCGTACGTACCAGTCAATGAGTTCTTTTCGGACTGAAATGACCATCATATAAATGACATCGCATTCTTGTTTCCTGGCTTCGGATTCGGCAGCTTTCAATAATTGTTTCCCGATGCCTTGGCCCTGCAGCGGTGGTAAAACGGAGAGCATGCCGAGGTAAAGCTTTTCAACTTCTTTATGAAGTTCCATGCAACCAAGAAGTTGACCGTCTTCCAGATATTTTAAAATCCAATGGCCCGGTTTGCGAATAATTTCTTCAATCGCTGCCGCGTCCGTTCGACCGCCATCGAGTAGATCGGCTTCCGTGGTCCAGCCTTGGCGGGAAGAATCGCCGCGGTAGGCAGCATTAACAAGGTTATTCAGGGCAGTCGAATCTTCAGGTGTGGCTGGCAGAATGGAGAATGACATGGTGAAAGTTAGAAAAATTGGACCCATTTCAAATTTGCCACGGCCTGAAGGCCGTGGCAATTTGTACTTTCAACTTATTAATTTCGCACGGAGAATAATTCCTTTTTTAAAAAAAACTTCCTGGTTAATGCAATCCCCCGATCACCGGACAGCCGCAATAAGACGTCATGACCTCGACTGGCTGCGTCTCATCGCGATCGTTATTCTCTTATTTTTTCATACCGGCATGTGGTTTAATACCTGGGGCTGGCATGTGAAGAATAGCGAGACGAACGTCAGCTTTAATTACTGGATGGTGTGGCTGCACTATTGGCGGATGCCGTTGCTCCTCTTCATTTCAGGAGCGGGCACCTACATGGCACTTGGAAAAAGAACACCAGGTCAATACGCAGGGGAGCGGTTTAAAAGACTTTTCATTCCATTAGTGTTCGGAATGTTCGTGGTCGTTCCTCCACAGATCTATTATGAACATCTAAAGGAATACGACAGCTATTGGGATTTTTATAAAACGGTGTTCAATTTTGTACCCTATCCCAAAGGAAGTTTCAGCTGGCACCATCTCTGGTTTATCCTCTACCTTTTGCTGTATTCTTTAATTGCTTTGCCATTCCTGGTTTACCTGCGCTCCGAACGATCCACACGATTCAGAGAAGGAGTAAGCAAGCTTTTGTCAAATGCTTTCGGAATTCTTTTAATTCCCTCTATTTTAATTTTGCTTACACAAATTTTATTACGCCCCTATTTTCCGGAAGAGACCCACAGCCTTACCGATGACTGGGCCTTCTTCACTTTTTATTTTTTATTTTTCTTTTTTGGGACACTGTGCTACTCCAATCAGAAGTTGTGGACGTCCATTGGAAATAATCGCAAATATCTGTTGGCAGTCTCGCTTCTGAGCCTGGTCCCATTTTATATTTGCTACTTCCAGTTTCGCGGCCTGATCAGGCTACCCTGGGATGAGGAGACGGTGGAAACCATTTTTGACGTCACAGCACTTTTCGTTAGTTGGTTTACCGTGATTACCGTCATTGCGTTCGGGCAGCATTACCTCAACAAGCCGCATCCGTGGTTAAAACATTTCAACGAAGGACTCTATCCGTTTTATATTCTGCATCAAACCGTCATTATTGCCATTGGGTATTACATCTGTCAACTGGAATGGGGGATTGGCGCAAAATTTTGGTCCATCAGCCTGCTGACGCTCACCAGTTGTGTTATTTTCTATTTTGTTTTTATCCAATCAAATAAGGTGATGCGATTTTTATTTGGGATGAAGAATAAGAATCGTTAGCCCCGCATATTTCCTGGTGAAAATTTAGGATCGTGGCAAGCGAGACATTTTTAAAATCGGGCGATCACAGCAAAGATCAACCTGTTCTCCAATGTGCGAAGATCGGGCTTCCATGCTTGCGGTGTGCCAATATTCGGATCACTCGTTCCCAGCCAGCCATCAACTGAGGTTGTGCCTCCAGGCCCGGCAAAATAGGGAACGGATGAATGTCTGTTTAAAATCTCTGCCCGAAGCGTGATAAATCCATTGGGCATATAATCGAAGGTGCCGGTAAATTCCCAGGCTTCAAATTTTGGAGCCAGGTCCCCCGGTTTTATATCGGTATACCCCGTGGCGCCGGAGACCGGATCGGTGTATAAGGGTGCGGGATTTACAGGCAAGTATCTCCCGGGATTTGTTAAATATCCAGCCCGTAAAGTCATAGCAAATTTGTTTTCCTGAAACCAAATTCGGTTGGCCAGCGATGTACCGGCGAAATACGTTTCACTTCTGGAAGGGTAAGCAACACCATTGAGTGATCCACCATCTTCATAGCCATAATGAGAATTCAAGCTGAATGCCATTCGACTTACGCCACGGGACGCAGGATTGTTCTTATAACGAATCATGACCGTATTATCATGATGAAACCTCACCCGGCCTGCAATGTTCCGCGTGTCCGTGCCGTAATAAAAATTTGCTACGAACGTCGTGTTTTCGTTGGGGCGGTAGTAAGTGGCTAATCCAACCGAACTTCCTTTATTGAATTTTCCATAAGAATACCAACCATTCATTAACCACGGTTCTATTTTCCATTTTTTAGAAGGATGAATTTGCAAGCGAGCTCCCGAAAAATAAAAAGGAGTAAAATCACAAACCATCGAACGCTGATAGCTCCAGTTTTCCTGCGCGATGTAACTTTCCAGTCCGATAAACGACATAAAAATTCCGGTTTCAAATCGGATGGAGTTCCACGTATTCCATTGGTATCCTGCCACCGCCTCGCGAATAAATTTCATGTCCGTAGTGCGCAAATTTCTTCCGTGATTTACAGTGGGATCAGTCTCCTGGATGACGCTTAACATCGCACCGGTCTGCAGATAAATTCGGGCGATAACGTTGTTATACACCATCTCACCACCAATGCTGGCCATATTGAGCGTAATCTCGTTGTTACGGCCGATGATGGAAGAAGTGTTGATAGTATTATCCATCGGTTTATTGAATGAATAGTTATAGTACGTATCGACGATCATCAGGCCGGTAAAATTCTTAACGCCGAGGATGTTTGATCGTTGACGATTGTTGCCATTGAGCCACGTGAAATCCATTCCTTCAAAAGGTGAATGAATGATGGTTGAATCCTGGGAATACGATATTCCAAAAACAGCCAACAAGAGGCTTAACAATAAAGACTTCTTCATATATTCAATTGGATTTGACAACTTATTTAATGAAGGGGGGAAACCAAAATCAAATGAAAAAACCCGTATATGTTTCGGGTACCCTGATTGATGTAGCGTTACATTCTTTATTCACGTTCCAGGTCCCTGATCTCAAAATCCTTTCCTTTTCCAAATTTGATTGTTTCTTTAAGATGGTAGCGTTCGAGTGTGTGTAGATCTTTTACGTTGAAATCTCCATTGGATAGAATTTTTTCAATTTCGAACTCATAGCGCTCACCATAATTGACGAGACGGTATTTCTTGCCGATCCGCAGTACATCAAACGATAAGCCGGCCATTATAAATCCTCTTCCCTTTCCAGCATCAAAATAGAAGCCTGCGGTACAATAAAATATTTCTCACTTTCATACATCACCTCGATAGCCCCTTTCTGCAAAAAAATAGCGAGGTCGCCTTCCTGGGCCTGCAGGGGTAAATATTTTACCTGATCTTCTTTTCCTTTCCATAAATCATCCTCATCCGCTGGCATCGGCAGAGGATACCCCGGGCCGACTTTAATGACAAATCCTCGTTGAATCTTTTCCTTCTCTTGCACCCCGGCTGGCAGATAAAGCCCGCTATCCGTTTTTTCGGATTCTTTCGCTGGGCGGATAAGCACCCGGTCGCCCACGACGATCAGTTTTCTCAATTTATTGTCGGAGGTGATTTTCATGCTTTTATTTCTTGCGTGTGGCGTTAAACGGAAACTCCAGCCCGCTCGTCGACATGGTTCCTTTTAGTTGGTCTTTATTCAGTTGGGCAGAGAATAAAATTTGGGTGCCGGAGAAATCAAACTCACCTTCAGTTTTCTTAGTCGCTTTCATATAGGAAAATTTATTAAAGGTGGTTTCGGTGCCAGCGGACATGAGCTTGGCGGAATAACCCTTGTCCTTCTTGCTGATGGTCATTACACCGGCATAATCACCCTGAGGAGTACCCGTCACAGAATAATTCCACGCACCGATGGGCCCGGGTGCACAAGATGTGACAAGAACAAAAAAACCTAGATACAAAAATCCTTTTTTCATGTAATTATAATTTAGATCAATTTTGATAGACTGTCAAGCGGGAAAGTTAAGGACGAGCGGACGATCCATTGGCATAAACCTCCATTTGTTTATTAAATCATCAACCCCTTCGCGCAGCTTATTCAAAACAGAGGCCTCCAGTGGCTGGACAAGCAAATTAAATTTCCCGGAGGAGTCCCGGTAAACGGAATTAAAGTCATTCATTTCCTGACCGTCATTACGCTCTGTCAGCAGCAGCCCGACAAGAATTTCGGCCCGTATGCCTTCCATGGGAATATCCGTCGATCGTATTTTTTGTTTATTCTCAAAATCAGTGATGTCCCACCCGCGGGCGAGCAACCCAAAGAAGGCCTCCTGTAAGCCGAGCTGCGTCTCGACGACGTAGTGGGTGAGGTCATGGATGATCATGAAGGGCTCTCCTTGCATCCAGGTGGCCGAACCATCCGGGCGTTTGCACGTGATGGTATTTTTCGTTTTGCCCTTTTTAAAAATGATTTCCACAAATGCATCCACTACTCAGAGAATAGTTTTCCTTGGTCCTTGTTCTTTGCATCGTCATTTTCAGTAGCGTAAAGAGGTAATTTATTTAACTCTTTACTTAACAATGAATCTTGCGTAATAATGCCCCGCTGATTGGCTTCACTTTTTAGTTTTTCATTGTCGCTCTCAAGGTCTTTGATGCTAATTTGCTTAGATCTTCTCTCAATCGGAGGATTCAGTTTTTCCGATTTTTCGAACTCAACCACCTTCTCCAGTAAATCTTTCGGCAAATCCGCTTCACTCCTGTAGACCAGTTCAAAAAACTGTTTTGCAAAAAAACCATCGATCTGAATTCTTCTTTTTGATAAATGCACAAACTTGCCAATTACCCGGCAAATATTTTCCCGCTCTTCGGGACTCAATTGTTCCGCAAATTCGTAGTCCTCAATTCTTCTAAGCGCAAGAATAACAGGTTCCAATGCATCAATGGAAATTATATAGACCGTATAGTCGCTTAGTTTATAGGCAAACTGTTCGAGATAATCGAGCGTGTTGCCCGGCACCACCAGGAAGACCTCCTTTTTCACATCGTCTTCCTTTACATACTTTCCACTCTCTACCTGACTTTTGAGATAATTCGGAAAGTTTGACAAGTCATCACTACCGGGACTTTTTGCATCGAAAATGATATACTCATTGTTAATTTTCAGGGTATTATCGGGCTTTCCCTTGAAGGGAACCCTGTCAACGTACTCAATGGTGTATTGACTGCAGATGGCTTTGATCCTGTTCTTTACATTTTCTTCATGGTTCAGCCAGGTTTCCTTGAGCTTTCTGATTCGTTCAAATTCCAACCTGTTCTTCTCTTCAACTTCCCGGTCGCGGTCCCGTTGGATCTTTTCCTGTATTTGCCTGAGCGATGAGATTGCGTTGGAATGTTCTTGTTTGCGAAACTCATCTTCTTTTTCCAATTGCGTTATTTGATTGCGGGCTTTTTGCAAATTAACCTCTGCATTTTCAAGTTTCTGTCTGGCAGCAGCAAGCTCGTTGGATAATTCTGTCCCTCTTTTTAAAAAACTGTTGTTTGATTCTTTCAATGTTGCAATTTCTTTCAGGCTGTCCTCATATTGCTTATTAAGGGAAGAATTGGATTGCTTGATAACCTGAATTTCGGTGGACAGACGATTGTTTGTTTCAAGCAGATTTTTCGCAGACGCCTTTTCGATTTCAGCGGAGGTCCCCAGTTTTGAGTTTTCTGATGTTACATTCTCAATGATTGAAAATAGTCGCTGGAGATCACCGTTGGCATCAATAAGTTGAGACTTGATTTTACCCCAACTGAACAGTCTTTGAAAAAAGGTTATGCTCTTTAAACTATCAAAGGCTCTTTTAAGATTATCAAATTCCATTTCGAGAAATAGGTTTATAGGTTGCTTTCAGAACTCCATCAACACCTCATTTTTCTCCACCGTATCTCCCTTTTTTATTTTCACTTGCTTTACCGTCCCTTCACCTGGAGCTTTGATAATATTTTCCATCTTCATAGCCTCCAGCACCAACAGCGGATCCCCTGCCTTCACGTGGTCACCGGCCTTGACCCGCAGATCAATGATCAATCCCGGCATGGGCGCCTTGATTACGTTTAGTTTTCCGGCCGCAGCGCTGCTCATGCCCATTTTTTCCAGCAGCAGATCAAATTGATCGCGAAGCTGAACGGTATACTTCTGATTATTGATTTTTAGGTCAACGGTCTTGGCCTCGCGATCTATTTTTACAA
>JANYKP010000123.1 GCA_025358195.1 Cyclobacteriaceae bacterium | reverse complement strand
TGACTTCTTAAAAAGAGAACCGGTGGACCGTTTTCCCTTGGGCAACGGACTAGCACCATGACTATCAACTGTTGACTTTTCCATCGTGTGATTATTTATACAACATCATACTAACTAATTCTGTGCCATTCAAAACGGTCATACATGTCTGTATTGACTAGAAGCACCAGCACTTATAAGACTCTTTAAGGGGCTACCTGCGAGCAATATGGCTGAGCGCTGAGGATTGCAGTGTGGACAAAATTCCCCGATTGGCATGAATAAATCATGATCTATCCATCGTTTGTTCGTTAATAAGGATTGGCACATATTCTGCAACGATAAAAGATGGACAGGGGTAAGTTTTGCTTTTCTTAAAAGTGAGTATCAACGAGCGACGAAATAGTCAACCCTTAGATGTTTCCAAAATCACGCTTAGATAATTGCATACATGAACACCAACCGACTCTCCGAAACACTTACCGCAGCATTGAATGAGCAAATGACCAAAGAAGCGCATGCTTCACAAATTTACTTGTCCTATGGCGCATGGGCCGACAGCCAGGGCTTTGGGGGCATTGCCAATTTTCTTTTCCGGCATGCCAACGAAGAACGCAATCATATGATGAAGATTCTGGAGTACATCTTAAAAAGAGGTGGCAAAGTAAATGTGACTGCCATTCCGGCTCCTCCTGCTAATCCCGTAAACGTGCAAAAATGTTTTGAAAAAGTATTCCAACACGAAGTAGATAATACTACCGCTATTTATAAGGTAGTAAAAATGAGTTTGGTGCAGGAAGATTGGGCCACCTGGAATTTCATGCAGTGGTTTGTAAAAGAACAGACGGAGGAAGAGACGCTCGCTCTCGACCTGTTGGATAAGATAAAAATTGCTGGTGGTGAAAAGGCCGATAGTAATTCTATCTATTCCCTAGATCGTGATCTGAAATCCACACCCGACGATGCTACATTAGCACAGGATGCAACGACCGAAAATCCGTAATGAGGGGGTCACTTATCTGTCTAATTAAACAATAGAGGTGCTCATCCTTGCTGCACAGCGAGCTGGCAACAATTAAATAAAATCATTAAATTGGGAAAGATTTAGTTTTCAACGAGCCCGGTTATAAAGGATTCGTAACGGGTTTTTGAAATTTTAACATTATTCCACTTGCCCAGCGTGCGAACTCGGCGGTCAAAAAGCAGATCTCCTCGATTGGTATAACGCTTGTTAAGATTATCTTGAGTTATCCAGAAGCCATCGATTTGCGGATCACCCGATGTGACCATAACCGTATCACCGTAGTTGAACTGTCCGTTCCAGCGTTTTAATAAATTCCGGGACAAGGCCATCCATCGTAACTGCTGTTTAAAAAGTTTTGCTGTATCAATTTTACGGTTACTGGCAGTGATCAGGGGTGTAGCATCGCATTGACCCGTTGTGGGGTTGTAGATCGTCAATGTTTCAAGTACAACACTGGTTTCCAAGGGAATGTAGATTTTATTGCTCACTCCACGCGTATACGACCCAATAATGGGTATTAGTATCATCACTATGGAGAGCAGTAAAATAGGAAGCAATCGTTTCATAGTTAAAATCACTAGACATAAAATCTGTCATTGTACTTTTAAAAATACTGTGCCGTATGACTCGCTGCCTTTCACAAGTCCCATAATGGAAAAATTTGTGAAAATTTCTCTACGATTTATATCATCAAATGTTAGGGTTCACTCAAAGCCTATGAGTGCTATTCATCGACAAAATCAGCAAGTGCTTCTTACGACGAGAATGATTTTTTGGATAAAAGATTATTAAAACATTAAACGCAAAATGTTACAAAAATGAAACATGTTAGTTGGGCAATGGCAACAGGTTTTGCGATTGCATTATTTTTGCTCATTCAGCAAATGACATAATTACCGTTCAGCATGGTATGACGGTATCGATCTCTACGACCATTACGGGCCTTTTATAAAGTACCAACGAAAAAATGCCCCCGGGACTCTGGGGTATTTTTTTGATCCCGGTTGCAACCCGGCGCAAAAAGTCGCAACGTTATTAAAACTATATGATTGGATCGTGTCCATGCTGTGCTACTTATCAGCCGAGTGTCTATATTTCGGAAAAAGGCGACAACATGATTGTCAAATTGAATACACAAAAACTACCAACCATTGCAACAATTGGAATCTTCATTGCCATACTAGCGATTGGTTGCCAAACTGCTGGCGATCATCACGTGCTGTTGGAAAATCAAAAGTGGATTCATGGTTCGGAAGATTGTTCAACCAACAAGGATTCTCTTATCCAGGTGGTGCGCTACAATGAGGATACCTGGATACTCAGACAAAACAAGTGCGTGCATTACGAAGCTCCGTTCATGTTTCTATTCATCGGGGATAAGAAAGCGCTGCTGGTTGACACTGGAGCCACCGGGGATGAAAATAATTTTCCATTGTACCAAACCGTCAATACAATTCTAAAGGATTGGCAGTCGTTCCACAAAAATACTGTTCAGTTAATCGTAGCGCATACGCACGGCCATCGTGACCACATTGAGGGTGACGCGCAGTTCCGCGGGAAGGCCGGCATTGAGGTTGTTGGAGAGGATGTGGAGTCCATAAAGAAATATTTCTCTATTCAGCATTGGCCAAAGGATAATGCATCCATCGATCTCGGCGGAAGGCTTGTGGAGATACTACCGATACCAGGCCACCAGCGGGAGTCCATTGCATTCTATGATCAATCGTCCAGACTTTTTCTAACAGGCGATACTTTTTATCCTGGCAGATTGTATGTAGAAGATTGGGCAGCTTTTAAGCAAAGCATTGCTAAGCTTCTCGAATTTGCCGAGCATCATGAAATATCCCACATCCTTGGCAATCATATTGAAATGTCGTCTTCTCCCGGAATAGATTATCCTTCAGGCTCAACCTTTCAGCCGGACGAACTTAAACTTCCCCTGGCCATCGATGATTTGCGAAGGCTTCAAAGGGCTCTTGACAAGCTTGGCGATAGGCCCGTTCGCGAAGTCCACGATAAGTTCATCATTTCTCCTAAATGAAAAACCCAAGCTTGAAAAAGTTCGTGGTGATTTATTTTTTGTTCATACCTTTTTCCTGCCCAGCTCAAGTGGTATGGTTTGGCGATGACTTTAATGACTACTCAAAAGGTTGGCTCTGGAGTAACTATGATACTCCTGGTATCAACAGAAAAATAGCCGATGGAAAATACCATATCGATCATAAGCAGGACAATCACCCCTTCTCGACGTTTACACCCATCTGGCTGGACCGGAATAAAGATTTTTTACTGGAGATGAATATTATTCAAACAGTGGGAAGTGATGCCAGTGGTTTTGGATTTATCATTTCAGGAGCTGATAGCCGGAATTACTACTTCCTTATTAATCCGTCAAAAGGAACATTCTGGGTTGGGAGCAATCAGCGAGGTATTGGAATTGTCTTGAATGCATCGAACGATTGGGAAAAAGCTCCTACCATCCATGGTCAAAACACTTCCAATAAATTAGCGGTGGAGCGCAAAACTAACAGATTACTTTTTCTTATCAATGATCAGGAAGTGTTTCAAGGCGAAATCAATCTGGACTTTAAAGAACTGCTGTTCGCGGAATATTTTGGCATCATGACAAGTGGCAAGATGAGAATTGAAATTGATAATTTTTATCTAAAACAAGACAACGTGCTCAACGTAGTTCCTGACCTTCCAAGTGGACTCCTAAAAGTTAATTTAGGCCCAAACGTAAACAGTCAGTATACCGAAGTAACGCCGGTCATATCTCCAGATGGAAAAACGCTCTATCTAACGGTAGACGGAGATCCGTTAAACGTAAGGAAGAGCTATGACATTTACTATTCCACATCGAGCAACGACACTATCTGGCAGCCCAGGTCAAACGCAGGTTTTCCGCTTAACAATAGTTGGCCCAACGCGGTAGTCTCCGTTTCACCCGACAATAACAGCCTGGTCGTGATGAACACCTATAACTCGGATGGATCCCCAAAAGGTGACGGCTTATCAATCGCCACCAAAACAAATGAAGGCTGGTCGATTCCTCAGGACCTGACGGTGATCAACTATTACAATAAGGCGAGCACCAATGAGTTTTGCATGTCAGCTGATCGCCAGGTGCTGTTGATGGCAGTTCAGCGGGATGATACGAAAGGTTTAAAAGATATTTACGTCAGCTTCCGGAATGCCAACGGCGAATATTCGGAGCCGAAGAATTTGGGGAATATCGTAAATACGTACGCGTCAGAAGCCTCTCCCTTTCTCGCAGCCGACGAAGCATCGCTCTACTTTTCATCCGCTGGGCATCCAGGATTTGGAAGCGCTGACATATTCGTTACAAAACGACTGGATTCAACCTGGACGAATTGGTCCGTTCCCCAAAACATGGGCCCAGGTATTAACAGCCCGGCCTGGGAAGCCTACTATTCCATACCGGCATCAGGTCTGTATGCCTATGTCGTTTCACAAGAGCGCTCGTTGGGCGAGACGGATATTTTCAGGATAAAATTGCCAGAAGTATTGAAGCCGCGTCCCGTTGTGTTGATTTATGGTAAGGTATTAAACAGTAAAACGAAGGAGCCGCTCGAATCCAATATCTACTACAACATCTTATCTGGCAACAAATTATCGGGCATCGCCATGTCAAACGTAAAAGACGGGAGCTACAAAATAGTCCTTCCGGCTGGGGAAGCTTATAGTTTCATTGCGAAAAAAAAGGGATTTTATTCCGTTAGCGAAAACATGGATGTGGCCGCGCTGAAAGCATACAAAGAAATTGAAAGAAATCTGTTCCTGGCTCCCATTGAAGTAGGGGAGACGATCTTGTTGAACAATTTATTCTTCGACTTCAATAAATCTGATCTGCGAAATGAATCGACTGCGGAACTGGAAAGGATGGTGTCATTACTCTCCGAACATCCCGGCATGACAATTGAAATATCCGGCCACACTGATAACACGGGTAATGATACATATAATAACAAACTTTCCATCGACCGTGCCGCTGCCGTGAGGGAGTTTATCCTGAAGAAAGGAATACAAGCTGAAAGAATACGAGCCAGAGGCTATGGAAAAGCCAAACCATCGACCTCAAACAATACGGAATCCGGTCGCCAGAAAAACAGGAGAGTGGAGTTCACCATATTAAGGAATTAGTGGAGGTTCTGATTTGATTTTCCAGTGGGCCATCAGAGCGCTCGGGCAATCCGGAAGGGAAATAGGAGTATTGCGCTGATAAGTTTGAAGATCAAGCCAATGGTAAGTCCTACAATTCTGAAAGGCAGCAAGATTAGCCACAGCAAGGGAAGAAGAAATAGAAGGATCAACGCCAGCGGCCAGCACGTTACGAACAAAAAGCACCATAGGATAAGGGCAATGAATGTTTTCATGAGTATAGCGTTTGATGTTCCCCTGCAAATCCACAGCCAATTCAATAAATGATTGGAAGTTAGGACATTACAAAAGGCACCCACCATTGGAGCATCCGTAACTGTACACTTACTGTGCATTGGTGTACACCAACCATTCTGAATGTAACGCGATCCTCCTGTATTTCTGTAAATTGAATCTGATTTTTAATTCAGTCTAATCAATTGCAAGTTATGAGCGCAAATACCGTGGTTAATTGTGCAGCGTATTGTGAGGGACGAAGAGTGGCAAATGTCGGGATCGACAACATAAGTGAAGTACTGAAGCAGCCCGATAAGTTCGTGTGGATTGGCCTCCATGAGCCATCAGCGGAAATGCTCTCCAAACTCCAACGTGAGTTTGGACTTCACGACCTTGCCATCGAAGATGCCCATCGTGCCCACCAACGGCCAAAGATTGAGGCATACGGCGATTCTTTGTTCATTGTACTCCGAACCGTACAGATGAAGGAACAACAGATTGAATTAGGCGAAACTCACTTCTTCGTTGGCCATAATTTTATAATTACAGTTCGACACGGGTCATCACTTTCCTATACCGATGTTCGGGCCCGTTGTGAAAGCACGCCACACTTGTTGAAAAGAGGGCCAGGCTTTGCGCTTTACGCCATCATGGACTCGATCGTCGATCAATACTTTCCCGTAGTGGACAGTCTAGCCCAGGAGCTTGAAACGTTAGAGGAAAAAATATTCGATGAAAAAATGAGGCGGGAGACGACTGCACAAATCTATCACCTTAAACATCAACTTTTGACTGTTAAACGCTCGGTCTCGCCCCTGGTGGACATTTGTAACCGGCTTATGCGGTTCGATCTTAAAATGATTGAAGAGGAAACCCGTCCTTACTTCCGCGACGTGTATGACCATGCCATTCGCATAAATGAAATGGTCGACAATTCACGCGATCTGTTGTCCACTGCCCTGGAGGCCAACTTATCGCTCATTTCGATTTCACAGAATGAAGTTTCAAAAAGATTTGCCGGATGGGCGGCCATTATCGGTATTCCAACCATGGTGGCTGGGATATACGGTATGAATTTTAAGTTTATGCCTGAACTCGAATGGTCATGGGGTTATCCTATCGTCATGTTCCTGACATCCGGATTGTGTGTAGGACTTTACATTCGGTTCAAACGATCTGGCTGGCTTTAGTATTTAATAACGTGCCCAGCGTTCTCCCACCTTTGTTAGTACCACTAACCGTGGTATTCAATTACATGGGTTCACGCAAAAACGCTAAGGAAAGTGCAAAGGTCGCCAAGCTGGAGCAATGATATTGGACTTTGCTTCCTATAGCATCGGTATCTTAGCGTATTCAATTTTGCGGTCTTTGCGTGCCTGCATTTTTGTCGTACACCATTTCTTTTGGAATTGCAATGACAGTGGATTTTTTTTCTAACTTTGGAGTCCAAATGCACCCTTTCAGTTTATTTTAACACAAAACACAAAACATTATGCAACGAAAATTATTTCTTTTCACACTCATGGTTTTGACGGGCTCTTTGCTTCTTTCCTGCAAGAAAGATACAGTTGTACCTACCCCAACGATTATAAGCTTTACTCCAACGAATGGTGTGGGGGGATCTTCCGTTGTAATAACCGGAACGAGCTTTGATGCTACAGCGGCAAATAACATTGTAAATTTTAATGGGATCGCCGCTGTTGTTACAGCCAGCACAACAACGACTATCACAACTACTGTTCCATCCGGTGCAACAACAGGAACAATCACCGTTACAGTGAATGGTAAAACCGGCACCAGCACCTCCTCTTTTAGAGTTGACGCACTATTTAAGGCTACGATGACGGGCGCGAGTGAAAGCACGCCCAACGCATCCACCGCAACCGGGTTGGCATTACTTACCTTTAACAAGGAAACTAAAATCTTTACGGTTGTTGTTACCTACACCGGATTAACACCAACAGGCGGTCACATTCATAAAGGTGCCGTGGGTGTCGCTGGGTCTGTCATTTTTGGATTTTCTAATCTTGCAAGTCCAATTAATTACACTTCTGTGGCGCTGACTGCAGATCAGGAAACAGACCTGAATGCCGGGCTTTATTATACGAACCTACACACTACAGCGTACGCTGCAGGTGAAATAAGAGGACAACTTATTAAGCAATAGTACACCATCATTTTATCAACAAACCACGAAGGCTACCTCAAAAGGGCAGCCTTCGTGGTTTATTAATGGTATCAACAAGCAACTGTAAAACTTTTTATTTGTTGTCAGAACTCAAAAGAGAGTCCCGCAGTCAAACCAAATGAGTTATTGTTTACTACGCCGGGAGCCTTCGTAATGTCCGAGAGGCCATGTGTATAGCGCGCATCGATTATAAAATAAGTGTCATCGGAGATTAGGAAATTGAAGCCCATACCGCCTGTAACTCCAAAATCGAATGTGTTAAAAACCGTCTGGTAATTGTCAATTTTAACACGGTCGTTACTGCCGACTTTATTGGTAGCTCCAGTCAAAAAGCCGAAGGAGGGGCCAACGAAGATATTCGGACGAAAATTACCTTCCTTATTAAGGAAAAACCTTCCAATGACAGGCACTTCAATATAATTCAGCGTTTGTTTGGTGTCAACCGACTTGAACGAAGCGCCTTTTTGTGAATAGAGCAGTTTTGTAGTAATGCCAAACGTATTCACGATGCTGTACGTTACGAACAGGCCGCCAATGGCGCCAGATTTGAAATCATTTGCACCAGCATCGGTTCCATATTTGGACAAGCTCACGCCCACCTCGGGTCCAACACTCCATACTTTATCCTGGGCAATCGTTTCAAACGACATTGCTAGCGAGAGAACAGCCATTACGGCTGTCAACCTCATAATTTGATTTTTCATAGATTGTGTTTAGGCGGACTAATGAAAAAAATGCGCCAACCACTTCAGGTGATGCATCCCCAGCTAACGTCGGTCAGAAATGCCTTAGGGGAAAGGCTACAAGCTGAGGTGTGTAATATTATCCACAATTCTGTCACCATTCTTT